>LJNT01000188.1:0-37966 GCA_001314685.1 Rhodobacteraceae bacterium HLUCCA09 | reverse complement strand
CCGCGCCCCCCGGCCCCGGCCGGTCAGGGGATGATCCGCTGGTATTTCGTGCCCTGCAGCGTCGCGCCGGCGATCAACCCCGACTGCGCGAAGACGAGCGCGATCACCGGGTCGAGCGTGGTCAGCGTGTCCGCCGAGATGTTCCCGCCGCGGTCAAGCGTGGCGTATTGCGCCTCCGCGCCGGCGGTCCAGCCTGCCGAGGTCCGGAAGCGGCGCAGCGCCTCGGGTGTCATGAAGAACAGCGCATGCGCATATTGTTGCGCGCCCGCCTGCAGACCCAGGGTGGCCGTGAAGGCGGCGTAGTAATCCACCGTCGCGCCGTTGATCCGCAGCGCCCCGGTGCCGTAGCTGCCGCCGATGCCGAGGCCCGCCTCGGTGACGAGCGGCATGTAGAGCTGGCCGGCCGAATCCGTCTCCAGCTGCTCCGTCGCGGGGTATGTCTCGAAGAGGAAGCGCCGGGTCTCGTCGACCCGCGCGTCGATCCGCGCCGCCCCGTTCGAGCCGATGCCGTTGTTGCAGCCCGCAAGTGCGAGCGTCGCCGCGCTCGCGCCTGCCGACGCGAGGAAGGCCCGCCGGGTCGGCCGGCAGCCTGCATTGGGAAAGATGACCATGATCCGCCTCGATGTTCTTGCCTGGAAGATGCCTGCGTGCCTCGTCGGCCTGTTGTCGGCCGTTGCCTCGATCCATACCGCAGGCGCGGCGACCTGTCACGCCCCGGGGGCTGTGGCGCATCGACCGCGCGCGAGGCGCCGCCGATGCGGGGCGCGCGACCTCCGGTTCAGGCGAGCCCGCGCCGGGCCGCGGCCTCGGGGTCGCGCGCCGCCTGCGCCCGCCGCGCGGCGAGCCGCGCGAGCCGCAGCGTCAGAGCCTTGCGCCGTGCGCCGGCGAGCCTTGTCTCGGGTCCCATCCGCACGATCTCGGCGCCCCAGGCGTCGGCCAGGATCAGCCCCGTCCCCTCGGGCAGCAGCTCGGTCGGAAAGTCGGGCCCGACCGCCCAGAAGAAGCGGTCGGCCCAGTCGAGATAGCCTCGCCACTTGCCGTCCGAGACGAAATCGGCGCGGCACGACTTGCACTCGATCACCCAGACCTCGCCCCTCGGCCCCAGCGCCATCACATCGACCCGCAGGCCGGTGGCGAGCGTCACCTCTTCGGCGCAGGCGAAATCGTGCTCGGCCGACAGCGCCCGGCAGACGCCCCGCGCGATCAACTGTCCCGGCGACAGGGCCGGGGCGGAAGCGGCGGTTAGGGCGTCGGGGGCGAGGCGATCGTCGGGCATGGGCAAGAAGGTGAACGAAGTGTGAACGAAACGCAAGGCGGCGCCGGCAATGCAGGCGCCCGCGACGTCCCCGTGACGCGCGGCCGCGCCCCTTGCCGCGCCCCCGCCACCGCCTTACCTTGAACGTTGGCGGGTCTGTTCTTCTCGTCAGGGGCCCTATTCCGGTGGCCTTAAGCAACACCGAGGGAGCTGGCTCTGCCCGGGTCCTGGCCCGGCTACCTGGCGCCCACCTGTATTAACAGGTCCTCGGGAATTGCACGCCCCGACGGTCGCTACGGTCCCCGCCACGCCACCGCCCCCGCCGGCGATCCGGGCGGGGGCGGTCGCCTCTGCAGCCCGTCCCCACACGCCACCGTTCCCTTCCGCCGCAAGCGCTGCCGCCCTATGATGCACGCGACCGAGGGGAGGCAGCGATGGACACTCTCAGCCGCGCCGAGGCGCAGGGCCTGCGCCATGCCCGCGAACTCGACGCCCACATGGGCGCACTGGGCGCGATCACGCCCACCGCGCTCGGCGTGCTGGCCACGGCCTCGGGCATCTACACCTATCTCGGCGTCTCCTCGCTGCTGGACGATACCGGCGCACTGTCGTTCTTTGCCGCACTGGCCTATTCCATCGCCGTCTCGGTGGGCATCTTCGTCTTCTGGTCGTGGATGATGCGGCTGCTGCCCGCCGTGCGCACCGCCTCGGCCCGGATCGGCCTGCTGCTGTCGATGGCGCTCGGCTCGCTCGCCATCGTGGCGATGTCGTCGTGGCTCAACGCCGCCGCGCTCGCGGGCGCCGCGGCCGTCGAGCAGCACCTCGCCGAGACCGTGCAGGACTACCAGGACAGCCTCGAGCGCGCCCACGCGATCGCCGTCTCCGCCCAGGCGCTCCAGCAGGATGTGGCGCGCACCCGCCAGACCTTCGAGGACCTGTCGGAGCGCGAGGCGGCGGGCGAGCTGTCGGGCCTCGCGGGGCAGGGCGCCGTCTTCCGCGTGCTGCGCCAGAAGTCCGACGAACTCGCGGCGCTCGAAGCGCAGATCGCGGGGCAGGGCGAACTGGTCGAGCAGGCCTTCGCCGAGGGCAACGCCATTCTCAGCCGGATGCGCGCGCTGACGGTCGAGCGCGGGCCGGTCGAGCCGCGTTCGGTGACCTTCAGCGAGGAGGCGGTGCGCCTCGCGGGCATCATCACCCGGCTGCGCCAGCTCTCGGTCGCGCCGCTCGTGGAGCGGGCCGCGCGCGATCTCGAGGCGTCGGTCGTCCTGCCGGAGCTCGATGGCGGCAGCGAGGCCGCCCGCGAGGGGCAGGCGGCGACGATCGGCTCGGTCCTGTCCGTGCTCGGCCAGAGGGCGGCGACGCTCGAGCAGGCGGCCGAGCAGGTCATGGCGATGCCGCCCGCGGCAGAGGTCGCCTACGTGCCGATCTCGGCAGCCGATGCGGTGATCCTCTACGCCGGCAACTTCGTGCCCTCCTGGGCCGGGGCCATCGCGATCGACCTGTTGCCGGCGGTGCTGGTGCTCGTCGCCATGATCGTCGAGGCCGCGATCCGCGCGGGCCGCGAGCCCGCCGCTACCGAGGACGCGCTGACGCTCGGCGAGCTGCGCGCCGCGCTCGCGGGCCTGCGCGAGGTCGAGGGCGCGATGACCCGCGCCGAAGAGGCGCGCGAGGTGCCGCAGACCCGGGCGCCCGAGGCGCCTGCCGCGCCACCGGATGGGTCAGAGCGCCACGTGGAGCCGGACCCGGCGCCGGAGCCGGAGGCGAAGGGGGCCGAGGTCCGCCCGCTCGCGCCCGGCCGGGGCGGCTGAGATGGCCGCCGATGCGCGGCCCCCTGCGCCGCCCGACCCGATGCGCGGCACACGACGCGCCCTGCGCGGGATGCTGCTGTTGCAGGTCGCCCTCGCCCTTGCCCTCGCCGCGGCCGAGATCGGGCGCGCGCTGCCGCCCGGCGGCTGGCCGGGCGGCCTGCCCTTCGCGCTGCCCGGAACGCGGCCACCGGGGCTCGAGGCGCCGGTGGCGCCCGGCGACCAGCGCCGCCGCTTCGCGCCTTCCGACCTGCCCGATCTTCCGGCGGCGGGCGACATGCCCTCGCGCCTCCTGTTCGAGCAGGAGGGCGATATCGCCCGCGCCACCGGCGCGATCGCGTCGGGCGACGCGGGGCGCTTCGCCGAATGGCTGGCGGGCCGGGAAGAGCCGCCCGCGACACTCGCCCTGCATTCCACGGGGGGCTCGGTGTCGGAGGCGCTGGAGATCGGCCGCGCGGTGCGCTCGGCGGGGCTGGCGACCGAAGTGGCGGCAGAGCGCCTCTGCCTGTCGGCCTGCCCCTACATCCTTGCGGGCGGCGTGGAGCGGCGCGTGGGAGAGGGCGCGGCCGTGGGCGTGCACCAGCATTACCACGGCGAGAACAGCTACCTGCCCGCCTTTCTCGCGATTGAGGACATCCAGCGCGGGCAGGCCGAGGTGATGGCGCATCTCTCCGACATGGGCGTGGATCCGCGCGTGATGATCCCGGCGCTCTCGACCCCGCCCGCGGAAATCTACGTGCTGCTGCCGGAGGAACTCACCCGACACGGCCTCGTCACACCCGACGAATCCTGAGGCGGGGCGGCCTGCATCGCGCCCCGGCCGGGCCGGGGGACGGGGCGACCGTCAGCGGCTCGGGCGGTCCGCCTCGACCGGCACGGCGACCGGGGCCGCCGCGTGGCCCGGCGCCCGCAGGGGGGCGGGGCGCAGCCGGCGGCCGCCCCCGGACCCGTCCGTCTCGGCCATACGCATCACCGCGATGCCGAACTGCACGCCGGAAAAGACGATGCCGTTGAACAGCCACAGCAGGACCACCGCCAGCGGCCCGGCGGAGGTGTGGGTGACAAGGTGCCAGAGATTGGCCACGTTCAGCCCCAGCAGGAGGCCGACGAATACCCCCGCCATGGCGAAGCCGATCGCGGACTGGACAATGTAGAGGCGGACGAGGCGCGGCATTCGCTCGCTCATGGTCGCTCCTTCGGGTTGTGCGCTGTCGTAGATCTAGGGCGCCGTGGCTGCGACGGAAACCCCCTTCGGTGGGTCGCGTGTCGGGCCGGTGAGGGCCGGCGGAGGCACGCGCTAGCTTGCCTCGTCGCGCAGGGCGTGGGCCGACCGGCGCCAGACCGGCGCGTCGCGCCGCTCGGCGGCGGCGGCGGCGCCCGCTTCCAGCCAGTCGAGACGGCCGAGCAGCGCCTGCACCGCCCCGTGCAACTCGCCCCGGCCAAACCCGGCTACGGGCGCAGGCCCGAGCGCCGCGCCCGCCTCCACCGACGGGCCGCTGCGGGTCAGGGCCGCGCCCGCCGCGGCAGAGGGCCGCTCGCCCGTCGGGGCGCCCGCCACGCCGCTTCCGGCCTCGAGCGCGGCCAGACGGTCGTTCACCGCGCGCAGGCCCAGCCGCAGGGTTGCGAGCGCCTCCGACAGCCGGGCGGAGTCGTCGGCCTGCGCCGCGCTCACCGCCTCGACGGCGCAGCGGACCTCGGCGATCCCCTCGACCTGCGCGCCGTGGCTCGCTTCCACCCCCTCCGAAAGGCGGGCCTCGACGCCGCCGAGCGCCTCGACGAGCACGCCCGTGATCCGGGCCTCGGCACCGGCGAGCGCCTCGGCGATCGACGCGGCCTCCGCCCCGGGCTGCGCGCGGTCCCCGGTTGCCGGGGAGTGCGGCGCAGCCGGGGTTGGCCCCTCCGCTGTCCCGTTCGCTAGCCCGTTCGCCTGCGACCTGCTAGAGACGTCTTCTGCAGAGGCAGGCTCGCCAGACGCCGGGTTGGCAGATGCGGGGGGGGCAGACGCCGGGTTGGCAGATGCGGGATTGGCAGATGCGGAGTTGGCAGGGGTGCTCCACGACCCTTCCGCGGAACGGCCCGCGGCGGCCTCGATGCGCTCCGCCAGGTCGGTCAGCGCGCGCTCCTGCGCCGCCGCCGTCTCGCTTGCCCGGCGCTCTGCCGCCTCAATGAACTGCGCCAGCCGGCTCAGGCCTTCGGCGAGCGCGACCTGCCCGCGGGCGAGCGCAGAGGGATCGGGCGCGGTCTCTGCCGGTGCGGGCAGCGGTGCGGCCTCCATGGCCGTCGGCCCCTGCTCGGTCGCGGCCGGCCTGCCGGCATCCGGGCCGCTGCCCGCCGGCTCGCCCGGCCAGTCGTCGCGCTGCCCCCTCCGCGACCCGCCGGCCCTCGTCAGGGCAGCGGCAGGGTCGGCGTCGCGTCGCCGTTCGCCCGAGACTGGCGCGGCGAGCGCGGTCGGCGCGGCGGCGGTGGCGGGCGCGGCGGCGGCGGGCAGCAGGGCGGCCCCGGCGCCCGCGCCGTCGCCCGTGTCGGCGGCGGGCCGGGGGGCGCCTTGCCCGCGCAGGCTGGGCGGCAGGATGCGGCGGGGCGTGCCGTGCACGGCCGGTGCGCCCTCGGCGCGGTCTGCCGCGTCCTGCGCGGCGCCGATGGGCAGCAGGCGGTGGGCGATCGTGCTCGTCACCTCGCGCCGTCCCGGTGGCAGGCAGAGGGCGAAGCGCCCAGAGGCGAGCGCCATGACGTTGCTCGCCTGCCGCGCGGCATCGGCCCGGAAGCGCGTCATCGCCTCGGCCGTCACGGGGGGCGCGAGCTCGGCCACATGGGTCATCAGCCCCGCACGGGCCATGACGGCGAGGTGATCCTCCTGATCGGTGCCGGCCGGTCGGCCCGCGCTCCCGCCCGTGCCGCCCCGAGTGTCGCCGTCGCTCATGCCTGTCTCCCGTGCCCCCGTGCCACGAACCGGAAGGGGAATCGCCCCGTCCGCCCCCGCACCATCGGGCAGCGGTCTTATCGGCGGGTTAACCTTGACGCGGCTCAGGCGACGCGGCGGCCGTAATACAGGCCGACGACGTGCTCGGCCTCGGCGAAGAACAGCCAGCGCTGCACCGCCACGCCCCCGGCATGGACCGCCGCGCCAAGCCACGACGCCCAGAGCGCGCCGCCCGACAGCGCCAGCAGCACGAGCGGCCCGGCGATCATCGCCGCGAAGGCGATGGCGCGCAGCTTGCGCGCATGGCGGCGGCCGACGACGAAAACCATCTCGCGCAACAGGTAGTTGTCGCCCGTATGCGGCGGCTCGAAGGCACGCACTGCGCCGCGGCCGCCCAGCCCCGTGGCGCTGCCGATCGTCGTGCCGGCCCGCGCGAAGGCCGCGTCGCCTGCGCGCCAGGCCCAGAGCTGCACCGCACCAGCCGCCGCCAGCAGCACCGCGGCCGCTCCCGCCTGCCCGGCCAGCAGGGCGCCTCCGGCAAGCGACAGCGCGAGGTAGAGGGGCGGCGTGGCGGGCTGGTGCCAGCGCGGCACCGCCCGGATCGAGGCGTAGATCATCGAGGTGGTAAAGACGGTGATCACGCAAAGCGCCGCGCCAAGCCCGCCGAGCAGGGCGAAGCGCGCGCCGAGAAAGACGGGGCCGATCGCGTGCAGGCCAGTGACCGTCAGCGCCGCGACCGCGGCCCAGGCCTCGCGCGAGAGCCACGACGTGCGCCACTGGGTGAAGGCGAGAAGCGCCCGCTCGGGGTGGCCCAGGTGGAAGGTCGACGAGACGAGCCCGCCGATTGCCAGCGCGAAGCCGGCGCCGTAGCCCCAGAAGGCCGCCCAGCCGTCGAGCGCCGGCAGGCCGAGCGCGAGGAACGTGAGCAGGCCGAAACCGAGCCCCGAGAGCGTCGTGAAGACGATGACGGAGGGAGCGGGGTGCATGGGCTCAGAGCTTCGACAGCTGCCGGTCGAGCCAGCCGAGCAGGCCGTCGGGGGTATCGGCCACCGGCTCGAGCAGGGGGCCGAGCACGTCCATCACCGGCTCCTCGTCGCGCGGACGCGGCGGGAGATACTTGTTGACGGGCTTGGTGCCCATCTCGGGCATCAGGTCCATCCCGCCGCGCTCCGCGACGAGTTGCGAGACGTCCGAGTCGGGATCGCCCAGGTCGCCGAAATGGCGCGCTCCGGCGGGGCAGGTGCGCACGCAGGCGGGCACGCGGTCTTCCTGGGGGATGTGCTCGTTGTAGATCCGGTCGACGCAGAGCGTGCACTTCTTCATCACGCCGGCCGCCTTGTCCATCTCGCGGGCGCCGTAGGGGCAGGCCCAGGCGCACAATCCGCAGCCGATGCAGCTGGATTCGTCGACCAGCACGATCCCGTCCTCTGTGCGCTTGTAGCTGGCGCCGGTTGGGCAGACGGTGACGCAGGGGGCGTCTTCGCAGTGCAGACAGCTCTTCGGGAAGTGCACGAGCTGGGCCGAGCCTGTCTCGGGGGTCACCTCGTAGCTGTGCACCCGGTTGAGGAACGTGCCCGAAGCGTTTGCGCCGTAGGGATTCTGATCGGAGAGGGGCGCGCCGTACCCCTCGGTGTTCCAGCCCTTGCAGGCGACCACGCAGGCGTGGCAGCCGACGCAGGTGTCGAGGTCGATCACGAGGCCCATCTTGCGCTGGGTGGCGGCGGGAAGGTCGGTCATCGGGGCATCCGTCTTGTCTCGGTCTGCGTCACGTCGGGCCGGTGCGCTGTCACGCCCCCACCTTCCAGGCGAGGTCGCCGGGGCCGGTGCCCACGGGGGAGCGCTGTTCGCCCGTCTCGGGCAGGGTGCGAGCGGGGGGCGCAACCTTCTCGATCCGCACGCGCAGGTCGAACCACGCCGCCTGCCCGGTAGCAGGGTCGGAGTTCGACCAGCGCATCCCGTCTTCGCGCGGCGGCAGAAGATCGCCGATCAGGTGGTTGAGCAGAAACCCCTTTTCGGTCTCCTCGGAATCCTTGTCGAGCGCCCAGGCGCCCTTGCGCTTGCCGATGGCGTTCCATGTCCAGACGGTGCGCGGGTTGAGCGCGGCCATGTGGGCGACGGGCACGACGATCTCGGCATGGGGCGAGGTGAGCCTGGCCCAGTCGCCCTCCTCGAAGCCCTCGCGCTGCCAGATGTCGGTGGGCACGAAGAGCGGGTTCATCCCGTGGATCTGGCGCAGCCAGGCGTTCTGCGAGCCCCACGAGTGATACATCGCCATCGGCCGTTGGGTGAGGGCGTGGAGGGGAAAGTCGCCCTCGGCCTGCGCCGTGGGCTCCCAGTGGGGCAGCGGGTCCATCGCTCGCCACACACGCTCGCGCAGGTGCTCGGGGGGCTGGCGGTCGCCGTGGCCCTCGGCGGCCCGCTGGAAGCGGCGGAGCGGCTCTGACCAGAGTTCCAGCAGGTAGGGCTGGGGCGCGTCATAGAGGCCGAGCTGCACCGCCCAGTCCTGGTAGGCGGCGTTCCATGGCTTCATGAAGCGCGCCTCTTGGGGAATCTCGGCGGTGTGGAAGCCGCCCGCCTCGATGTAGCGGTCGATCTGGCCGGGGTTGGGGGCGCCGCGGCCGGTCTCGTCGCCGTTGCCGCGCCAGCCCATGAGGGGGCCGACGCCCGGGCGCCGCTGGTGGTTCACCATGTAGTCGGCGTAGTCGGCATAGAGCGGCTCGCCCGCGTCGTTCACGAAGTTGGGCAGCTTCAGGCGGTTCGCGAGGTCGATGAGCACCGTCTGGAAGGGGCGCACGTCACGGTCGGGATCGATGACCGGCCAGCGGATCGCGTCGGCGGCCATGTCGGCCTCGCAGATCGGGCGATCGAGCAGCGAGATGCAGTCGTGCCGCTCGAGATAGGTCGTGTCGGGCAGCACGAGGTCGGCATAGGCGACCATCTCCGACGAATAGGCGTCGGAATAGATGATGCGGGGGATCACGTAGGCGCCGGTCTCGTCCGTATCGGTCAGCTTGGCCATGGTCTCGGACGTGTTCATCGCCGAGTTCCACGCCATGTTCGCCATGTAGAGAAACAGCGTGTCGATCCGGTAGGGGTCGCCCGCATGGGCGTTGGCGATCACCGAATGCAGCATGCCGTGGACGGCGAGCGGATGCTCCCACGTGAACGCCTTGTCGATCCGCCGCGGCGTGCCGTCGTCGTGGAGCGCGAGGTCTTCGGGGCCGAGGGGAAAGCCCAGATGCGGGCCGGCCAGCGGCGTGCCGGGGCTGTGGTCGGAGTGCGGGCGCGGGTGGGCGCGCGCGGGCTTGGGGTAGGGCGGCTTGAACCGGAAGCCGCCGGGCGCCTCGACCGAGCCGATCAGCGCTTGCAGGAGGTGCAGGGCGCGCGCGGTGTGGAAGCCGTTGGCATGGGCCGAGATGCCCCGCATGGCGTGCATCGAGACGGGGCGGGCGGTGAAGCCGTCGTGGTTCTCGCCGCGAAAGTCGGTCCAGGGCTGGGCGACGTGGAATGCCTTGTCGAAAGCGGCATGGGCGATCTGCGCGGCCAGCGCGCGGATGCGCTCCGCCGAGACGCCGACGCGATCGGCCACCGCCTCGGGCGCATGTTGCGGGTCGAGATAGCGGGCGGCGAGATGGTGAAAGACGGTGCGGCAGGTCCGTCCGTCGCGCTCCAGCGTGCCGCCCAGGTCGGGGCGGACACCGTGGGCGTCGAAGGCGGCGGGGGCGCCGGTCGCACGGTCGATGACCATGAGCTTGCCGCTCTCGTCGCGCAGCAGCAGCCCGTCGGGGCCGACGAGGCAGGGCGCGTTCGTCCACCGCGCGAGGTAGCCCGCGTCGACGCGGCCGGCCTTCAGCAGGGTGTGGATCAGCGACAGGATCAGCAGGCCGTCGGTGCCGGGCGTCACGCCCACCCACTCGTCGGCCACCGCGTTGTAGCCGGTGCGGATTGGGTTGATGCCGATCACCTTCGCGCCGCGCCCCTTCAACTCTCCCAGACCCATCTTGATGGGATTGGAATCGTGGTCCTCGGCCACGCCGAAGAGCAGGAACAGCTCGGTCCGCTCCCAGTCGGGCTGGCCGAACTCCCAGAAGGCGCCGCCGAGCGTGTAGATGCCCCCCGCCGCCATGTTGACCGAGCAGAAGCCGCCATGGGCGGCGTAGTTGGGCGTGCCGAACATCTGCGCCCAGAAGCCCGTGAAGCTCTGCGACTGATCGCGCCCGGTGAAAAAGGCGAGTTTCTCCGGCGCCGTCTCGCGCAGCGGCTTGAGCCAATCCACGGCGGTCTGCAGCGCCTCCTCCCAGCTGATCTCCTCGAACTCGCCCGAGCCGCGGGGGCCGACCCGCTTGAGGGGTGCGCGCAGGCGCGAGGGCGCGTTGACCTGCATGATCCCGGCCGAGCCCTTGGCGCAGAGCACGCCGCGATTCACCGGGTGGTCGCGGTTGCCCTCGATATAGGCGACGCGCTTTTCCCCGTCCGGCCCCGTCTTCATGTGCACGTCGATGCCGCAGCGACAGGCGCACATGTAGCAGGTCGTCTTGCGGATCTCGTCGGAGACGTGCGGCGACAGGTCAAGCGCCGGCTGTCTCATCCTTCCCGGCTCCCCGCCTTGCGCGGGGTCGGGTTTCTGGCTCCCCCGTCCCATGCGGCGCATCTAGACAGGGATGCGGGCCGGGGTCCAGTGCCGCCCTGTCCGCGCCGCCCTGTCCGCGCCGCGTGCCGGCCGCCCATGCGCCCTTGCGGGCGGGGCCGGTCCAGCGGCACCGCGTTGCCCCATTCTTGCGCGGAAATGCCGCGCGATTGCCCGGAGCGCGCCCCGGGGACGCCCGGAGCGACGGGCACGGTGAGGATGCCGATCAGAACGAAGGCGCAGAGCGAGGGCGGAGCGATGCTCGACGAGACGACCTACACGATTCTGTTGATGACGGGCGGAATGGTGGCCGTCGTTCTCTCCGTCCTTGCGCTGACGGCGGCCACGCTGCTGGACGACCAGCGCCGGTCATGGGGCCGGGACCGCTGGTCGGAGTTCGAGCGCGAGGCCCTGCGCGAGGCGCTCGGTCTGACCGCCCGCCGCCGCGGCCTCACCCCCTTCCGCCGGCGGGCCGCCTGACGGTCAGCCCGGTCGCATGGCCGGCAGGGCGCCGATCTCAGACCATCATCTCCTTCGTCGCGCTGAGCGTCAGGTCGGGGTAATCCCGCTCGACACGGTCGATGTCCCATTGCAGGCGCGTGAGGAAGACGAGGTCGCCGTCGTTGTCCTCGGCCATGTGGCCCTTGTTGGCGTTCGCGAACGTCTCCACCGCCTGCTTCGGCCCCGTCACCCAGCGGGCGGAGGTGAACTGCGAGGGCTCGAAGCGCACCGGCAGTCCGTATTCGAGCTCGATGCGAGAGGCGAGCACGTCGAACTGCAGCTGGCCGACGACGCCGACGATGAAGCCCGAGCCGACCACGGGCTTGAACACCTTGGCCGCGCCTTCCTCGGCGAACTGGGCCAGCGCCTTGTCGAGGTGCTTGGCCTTGAGCGGGTCGCCCGCCCGGCAGGCCTGCAACAGCTCGGGCGCGAACGAGGGGATGCCCGTGACCTTCAGCGCCTCGCCCTCGGTCAGCGTGTCGCCGATGCGAAGCTGCCCGTGGTTGGGGATGCCGATGATGTCGCCGGCCCACGCCTCTTCCGCCAGCTCCCGGTCGGAGGCGAGGAAGAGGACGGGTGCCGAGACGGTCATCGGCTTCTTCGTGCGCACATGGCTCAGCTTCATGCCGCGGGTGAAGTGGCCCGAGGCGAGGCGCAGGAAGGCGACCCGGTCGCGGTGCTTGGGGTCCATGTTGGCCTGCACCTTGAAGACGAAGCCCGCCACCTTGCCTTCCTCCGGCGCGATCTGGCGGGGCGTGGCCGATTGCGGCTGCGGCTCGGGCGCGTAGGCGGCGACTCCGTCCATCAGTTCCTTCACGCCGAAGGAGTTGATGGCCGAGCCGAACCAGATCGGCGTGAGCGTGCCCTCGTGGACCGATTGCAGGTCGAGCGGCGGCAGCAACTCCCTGGCCATCTCCACTTCCTCGCGGAGCGTCGCGAGCAGGCGGGCCGGAACGTGCTCGGCCAGCTTGGGGTCGTCGAGCCCGTCGATCTTGATCGAATCGGCCACCCGGTTGCGGTCGGCGCGGTCCATCAGCTCCAGCCGGTCGCGCAGGATGTCGTAGCAGCCCACGAAGTCCGACCCCTTGCCGATGGGCCAGGACGCCGGGGTGACGTCGATCGCCAGCATCTCCTGGATCTCGTCGACGATCTCGAAGGTGTCGCGGCTCTCGCGGTCCATCTTGTTGCAGAAGGTCAGGATCGGCAGGTCGCGCAGGCGGCAGACCTCGAACAGCTTGCGCGTCTGGCTCTCCACCCCCTTGGCGCCGTCGATCACCATGATCGCCGCGTCCACGGCCGTCAGCGTGCGGTAGGTATCCTCGGAGAAATCCGAGTGGCCGGGCGTGTCGACGAGGTTGAAGCGGAAGGCGCGCTCGCCCGAGGCATAGTCGAACGACATCGCCGAGGCGCTCACGCTGATGCCCCGGTCCTTCTCCATCTGCATGAAGTCTGACCGGGTGCGCCGCGCCTCGCCCTTGGCGCGCACCTGCCCCGCCATCTGGATCGCGCCGCCGTAGAGCAGGAACTTCTCGGTCAGCGTCGTCTTGCCCGCGTCGGGATGCGAGATGATGGCGAAGGTGCGCCTGCGCGAGATCTCGGGCGGCAGGGCGGGGCGGTTCGCGGGCGGGGCGGAGGCATCTGGCATGGCCGGGCATATAGAGCCGCCGCGAGACCGGCGCAAACGCGCGCATCGGCGCAACCTTCTGTGCTCCCGCCCGGCCGCGGCGCCGAGCGTGGCCGTCGGGCCTTGCGTATTTGTAAACAGAAAGAAACAGGGCCGCGCCGCGGATCCCTGGGCGCGCCATGGCTGCTTCTTTCTGTTCCAAATACGCACTTGCAGGCAGCGGCCGCCCGGCGCCGGGGGGAGGGGTTGCGCCGGTCGGGGCCGGCAGTGCTTGTGCGCCTGCGCCCGCCGGCTAGGCTGGGCGCACTGGGCAGGGAGGAAATGCGCGTGAAGACGGTGCTGATCGCCAACCGCAAGGGCGGGGTGGGCAAGACGACCGTGGCGGTAACGCTCGCCGCGGCGCTGGCCGACGGGGGCTGGAAGGTGGGGCTGGCCGATGCCGACCCGCAGCGCTCGACCGCGCGATGGCTCAAGCGGCGGCCACGGGGGGCGGTGGAGATCGCGAGCGTCGACTGGGCCTCGCCCAAGGCGCTCGACAAGGCGCCCGCCACGCTCGACTGGCTGGTGGTCGACAGCCCCGGCGCGCTCGAGACCGATGAGGCCAGGGCGCTGGTCGCCGATGCGAAGGCGCTGATCTGCCCGGTGCTGCCCTCGGTGTTCGACGTCGAGTCCACCAGGCGTTTCCTCAAGGAGCTGGCCGAGATCAAGCGCGTGCGCAAGGGCAAGGTCGAGGTGCTCCTCGTCGCCAATCGCATGCGCCCGCGCGACCGGGTGGTGGAGCGCTTCGAGGGCGTGTTCCGCAGGATCGGGCAGGAGCCGGTGGCGCGCCTCTCCGAACGGGTCGCCTATGCCGACCTCGCCGAGCAGGGCCTCGCCGTCTTTGACAAGCCGCAACGCCTGTACCGGCCGCTTCGGTCACAATGGGAGCCGCTGATCCGCGCCGTGGTCTGACGGCCGGAGGCAGCAGGAACAGGCCCCGATGGCGGGCGTTTTTCCGTCGAACACAGGAGGACGGACAATGGCAGATCACAAGCGCTCCCGGGACGGACGGCAGGAGACGCGGCAATATCTCGAGGGCGAGCCGCCCACTCCGGGCCAGCAGGGCCGGGCCGAGGGCGACCTCGAGCGGCAGGTCGGCACGCGCGACGAGCACAAGCGCGCCACCGCCTCGCGGCCCGGCGCGACCCGCGTGAGGAAGGATGACGAGGAGGGCGAGGGCAATCTCGGCGGGCTGCATGGCACAGGCCCGCGCCCGCCCGCCCCCGGACGCCAGGGCCCGTGGGAGAGCGACGTTCCGCAGGCGGCAGTGCTGTCGCATGGCACCTGGATCCTCGTGGCCGACAGCGAGAAGGCGCTGTTCCTGCGTAACGAGACCGACGCGGAAAACCCCAACTTCGTCGTCGTCGGCAAGGAGGAACAGGAGAACCCCGCCACCTCTGCCCAGGGCGCCGACCGGCCGGGGCGGATGCCGGATACCGGCGTGCAGCAGCGCTCGGCCATGCAGGATACCGACTGGCACCGGCTGGCGAAGGAGCGCTTCGCCCACGATCTTGCCGACCGGCTCTACGCGCTGGCGCACAAGGGTGCCTTCGACCGGATCGTGCTGGTGGCCGCACCCCGCGTGCTGGGCGCGCTGCGCGACCACCTTCACAAGGAGGTGAAGGCCCGCGTGGTGGGCGAGGTCGACCGCAACCTCACCCACGAGCCGGTCGACGCCATCGAGCGCCACGTCGCCGGCGCCCTCGCGCGGGCCTGACGCGCCGCCCTGCGGCGCGCGCGCGCCCCGAGGCGCGTGCCTCAACTCGGGGTGCTGCCCCCGACGTGCCCCGCGCGAGCGCTGTCGCGCGGGGCGCTTGATTCGGGCGGTGGGGCTTCCTTGCCGGCGCCGCGCCGAACAATCCGCGCGAGAGTGCGGGGATTGACCGCGAGCGGGAAATGATCCCGCTCGATTTCGATCACGGAATGGACGGCGCCTGTGCCCGCCCGCGCCATGCCGCGATGCGGAGCAATTGTCGCCTGAGCCCGGACAATCGCGCCCGGCCCGCGGCGATTGCCGGCCCATTGTTTCCCCCACGTCGCCAATGGGCCGTGACTCGGCCCGGGCGGAGGCCGCAGCGCGGCGCATTCCGGGCGGTGCGCGACCCGGAAGCAGCCGTTTTTCGGACAAATTTCGCTTTCTTGGCCTGAATCGCGACCGCTATACCTCACTCAACCTTGCTGGGGGGTAAAGACAGGTCGGGGGCGACCGCAATGCCGAGCACCGGGTGTGCCGGCGGCCACGGGACGCGCAGAAGGCGCGTCGCGTTGGAACGATCGCAAGGGGAGGGCGGTGCGGCCGGCCGAAAGTGCCCCTCACGCGATGTTCCCCCGTGACCGACCGGACCCGCGCGCCGGCGAGTGTGACACGACCCCGGTGGCGCCCCGCTGCCGTGGGGAGAATGGGAGCGAGTGGGGCTCCGGGTTTGCCTGGGCGTCCGCAAGCAGGAGTGGAGCGATGAAGTACACCCTCGACTGGGAAGCCGTCGACATCGACGGGCAGAACACGCTGACGAGCGCCGACGGCACGCAGCAGATCGGCGTGACGATCTCGACCCCGCCCAACGGCGCCAAGCACCCCGACGAATGGGTCGTGGGCTTTCCTCCGGGCGACGACGACGCCATCGTGGGCGACCCCGACACGATCCGCTCCTCCGACGTCAAGAAGCCGACCGAGCTGAACCTCGAGTTCGACCGCGAGGTCACGCAGCTCCAGTTCGAGCTCTACGACGTCGATGCCGGCCACAACTGGGACGACAAGGTCACCCTCATCGCCCTGGATGCCGACGGCAACGAAACGCCAGTCGACCTGTCCGACCTCACCGCCATTCACAAGGTGAGCGGCGAGAACGACGGCATTCCCGGCGTGACGATCGAGGGCGAGGGCAATGACACCCCCGACGTCGAGGGCCCCGGTTTCCCCGACAGCGTGACCGTCTCGATCCCCGGCCCGGTCAAGTCGCTCAAGGTCGTGCACGACAACGGCGAGGACGTACACATCTCCGGCACCGTCGGTCTGAGCGACCTGCACTTCGAGGTCGACGGCGGCCCGGTTCGTGACGGCATCGTCCACGGCACCGAGGGCGACGACCTGATCACCGCGGGCACCTATGTCGACGTCGACGGCGACGAGGTCGACAACGAAGACGCGCTGATCCCCGGCGACAAGCCCAACGACGACCGCATCTTCGGCAAGGGCGGCGACGACACGATCGACGGCGGCGAGCAGGACGACACGATCGAGGGCGGCGACGGCTCGGATTCGATCGGCGGCGGCGACGGCAACGACCTGATCTACGGGGGCGGGCCGCGCACCGGGCCCGACGAGATCATCGACGACCCCTCGTTCCCGGCTCCCGCGCCCGACCCCGACCCGAACAACGACAGGGACACGCTGTCGGGCGGCGCCGGCGACGACACGATCTTCGGAGGCGACGACGACGACGTCATCTCGGGCGGCTCGGGCGACGACAGCCTCGACGGCGGCATCGACGACGACTCGATCACGGGCGGCTCGGGCAACGACACGATCTTCGGCGGCCAGGGCGATGACACCATCAATGCCGGCGTGCAGAACGCCGACTTCCGCCCGGACCTCGGATATCCCGGGCTCTACGAGTCCGACGAGGATCCCAACGATGACCGCGACTTCGTCGATGGCGGGCTCGGCGATGACCTCATCACCACCGGCGACGACGACGACACGATCTACGGCGGTGCAGGCGACGACACGATCGACGCGGGTTTCGACCGAGATCTCGTCTACGGCGACGACGGCGACGACCTGATCGTGGCCGGCGAGGGCTCCGACACCGTCTTCGGCGGCGCCGGCAACGACACGATTTACGGCGGCATCGGTGACCCGGCCGACATCCTCAACGTGCCGGACTCGGCAGACGAGCCGGCCCCGGCGCCAGACCTCGTGCCCGACAACGGCCGCGACCTCCTCGACGGTGGCGACGGCGACGACGTGATCTTCGGCGAGGACGACGACGACACCATCCTCGGCGGCGCCGGTGACGACTTCCTCGACGGCGGCATCGACGACGACAGTATCGAGGGCGGGGCGGGCAACGACACGATCATCGGCGGCCAAGGCGACGACTTCCTCTCGGGCGGCGACGATGCCGACACCTTCATCGTCAACGCGCAGGATAGCGCCAACGACACGATCGAGGGGGGCAACGGCGGCTTCGACATCGACCGGATCGACGTCTCGCAGCTCGGGACGTTCGGCACCGACTGGACGTTGGAGAACGTCACTCCCGACGGCGATACCGGCCAGTTCGCCGGCATCGACGGCGACCTCGTCTTCCTCGACGGGAACGGCGGCGAGACCGGCCGGCTCTCGTTCACCAATATCGAGATCATCTGCTTCACGCCCGGCACGCGCATCGCCACCCCGCGCGGCGAGGTTCCCGTCGAGCAGCTGACCGCCGGCGACAGGGTGCTGACGCGCGACAACGGCGTGCAGGAGATCGCCTGGTATGGCCAGACCGGCCTGAACGCGGCCGACTTCCAGGCACGGCCGCATCTCGCGCCGGTGCTGATCAGGGCCGGCGCCCTCGGAGGCGGCCTGCCCGAGCGCGACATGCTGGTCTCGCCGCAGCACCGGGTGCTCGTCAGCTCGCAAAAGGCGGCCTACTACTTCGACGAGCGCGAGGTGCTGGTCGCAGCAAAGCACCTGGTGAACGGCACGACCATCGTGCAGAAGCCGGTGCCGCAGACGACCTACATCCACTTCATGTGCGCCCGCCACGAGGTGGTGCTGTCTGACGGCGCCTGGACCGAAAGCTTCCAGCCCGGCGACTTCTCGCTCCAGGGCATCGACGCGAACCTGCGCGCCGAGATCCTCGAGCTCTTCCCCGAGCTCGCCACGGAAGAGGGCCTGAAGGACTACGCGGCCGCCCGCCGCACGCTCAAGCGTCACGAGGCGGTTCTGCTCACCGGCTGATCCGGGTTGCAGCGCGGCCCGGAGGCGCCACGGGGCCGTATGCGTGCATGCGCACGCGCACATCCCGGGCCGAACATGGGGGAGAAGGGGAGCGCACGCCGCTCCCCTTCTTTTTTGCGGGGGCCGCGCGCCATGGAGGCCGATGCCTGCGCGCGCGGCACCCTCGGATGCCTCCGGCGGGGATATTTGAAGCAAGAAGAAGCCAGGAGCGCGCTCCCCGGCCCCGCGAGCGCGCCCCTGCTTCTTTCTGTGTCAAATACGCAATGGCGCGCCCTCGCCGGATCGCGGGCCGGCACAGGGGAGGCAGGGCGGCGCAGGGCAGGCAGGCCTCAGCCGCGCAGGCGCGCGCCCGCGGGGTCGAAGAGGGTGTCGGCGGCGACGATGGCGGGGCGGCGCTCGCCGAGGATCTCGATCTCGACTTCGGTGCCGGGGGCGGCGCGCTCGCGCGGCACAAAGCCCAGCGCCACCGAGCGGTCGGCCCAGTGCGAGTATCCCCCCGACGTGCAGAAGCCCTGCACCCGTCCGTCGAGCCAGATCGGCTCGTCGGCCACCACGTCGGCATCCGCCGCCTCGACGAGGAAGGGGCGCAGCAGCCGCGCTGGGGGCGCGGCGCGCTCGGATCGGGCGGCGGCGCGGCCGATGAAGTCGGTGTTCTTCTTCCACGAGATGAAGCGGTCGAGCCCAGTCTCGGCCGCGGTGTAGTCGGGCGAGTATTCGCGCAGCCACGCCCCGAAGAAGCGGTCGAGCCGCAGGCTCATCATCGCGCGCATCCCGAACGGGCGCAGGCCCAGATCGGCGCCGGCCTCCGACAGGACGTGCCAGAGATGCCGCTGCGCCATCGGATCGCAGAAGATCTCGTAGCCGAGATCGCCGGTGAAGCTGACCCGTTGCACGATGCAGTCGGCCATGCCGAGCGTCAGTCGTCGCACGTCGAGGAAGCGGACGGCCTCCGCCCCGACATCGGCCCGCGTCACGCGCGACAGCAGCTCGCGCGCCTTCGGCCCCGCAATCTGGAAGCCGGTGAGCCGGTCGGAGAGGTTCTCGACCGTCACGCCCTCGTCGAGGTGCCGCTCGAACCAGCGCTGGTGGTAGGCCTGCGCGCCGTAGGAGGCGGTCAGGCGGAACTCGCCCTCCGACAGGCACGACACGGTGAAGTCGCCGATGAGCCGCCCCGTGGGCGCGAGCATCGGCGTGAGCGACAGCCGGCCGGGCTGGGGGATGCGGCCGGCCATGATCCGGTCGAGCCAGGCCCGCGCGCCCGGCCCCGCCACGCGGAACTTGCCGAAATTGTGCACCTCGTTGATGCCGACGCCCTCGCGCACGGCGCGCACCTCCTGGCGCGTCGCCTCCCACGCGTTCGAGCGGCGGAACGAGGGTGTCTCGTGGCGCGGCTCGCCCGGCAGGGCGAAGTAGTTGACCACCTCGAGCCCGTATTGCTGGCCGAAGACCGCGCCCATCCCGTCCCAGATGTCGTACATGGGCGTGGTGCGGAACGGACGGGCGGCGGGCAGCTCCTCGTTGGGGTAGCTGACGGAAAAGCGGTTCTGGTAGTTCTCGATCACCTTCGGCACCGTGTAGCCCGGCGTCGTCCAGTGGCCGAAGCGCGCCACGTCGAGGGCGAAGGCATTCTGGTCGGGCTGGCCCTCGATCATCCACTGCGCGAGCGTCAGGCCCACGCCCCCGCCCTGGCTGAAGCCCGCCATCACCGCGCAGGCGGCCCAGTAGTTACGCAGGCCCGGCACGGGGCCGACGAGGGGGTTGCCGTCGGGGGCGAAGGTGAAGGGGCCGTGGATGACCGACTTGACGCCGGCCCGCTCGAGCACGGGGAAGCGGGCGTAGGCGAAGGCGACGGACTCCTCGATCTTGTCGAACTGGTCGGGCAGCAGCTCGTGCCCGAACTCCCACGGCGTGCCGTCGACGGCCCAGGGCTCGCAGGGCTGCTCGTAGAAGCCGATGCACAGGCCGCGCCCCTCCTGGCGCAGGTAGCTCTCGCCGCCCGGGTCGATCACGTGCGGGAACTCGGTGGCGCGCTCCATGATCTCGGGGAGGTCGTCGGTGACGAGATACTGATGCGCCATGGGCAGGAGCGGGTGATACACGCCCGCCATCGCGCCCACCTCGCGCGCCCAGAGCCCGGCAGCGTTGACGATGTGCTCGGCGTGGATGTCGCCCTTGCTGGTCGCCACGTCCCACGTGCCGTCGGCGCGCTGGGTCAGCCGCTCGACCTTGCAGTGCAGCTCGATCTCGGCGCCGCCCATCTTCGCGGCCTTGGCGTAGGCGTGGGTGGTGCCCGAGGGGTCGAGATGGCCGTCGAGCGGGTCGTAGAGCGCACCGAGCAGGCCCTCGGTGTTGACCAGCTCGGCGCGCGCCTTGATCTCCGCCGGGCCGAGGATCTCGGTCTCGAGGCCCATGTAGCGGTGCTTGGCGCGCTCGGCCTTGAGCATGTCGAAGCGCTCGGGCGTGTCGGCGAGCGTCAGCCCGCCCACATGGTGCAGGCCGCAGGACAGGCCCGTGATCTCTTCCAGCTCCTTGTAGAGGCCGATCGTGTAGCCCTGCAACGCCGCCATGTTGGTGTCGCCGTTCAGCGTGTGGAAGCCGCCCGCGGCGTGCCATGTCGAGCCCGAGGTGAGCTCGGAGCGCTCGACCAGCATCACGTCGGACCAGCCGAGCCTGGTCAGGTGATAGAGGACAGAGCAGCCCACCACGCCGCCCCCGATCACGCAGACCTGTGTGGTCGTCTTCATGGCGGCGCTCCTCTTTCCGTGCGTCGTCTCTTACGCGGCACCGAACGGGGTCAGGCGGCCCGGGGCAAGTGCGCAAGCGACGCCTCGTGTCGCAAACGGGCCTCCGGGGGCCCCGCCGCGGCCCGTGTCAGTCGACGAGGCGCGTCAGCCCCACGAGCCGGTCGATCGGGGCGAAGTCGTCGGTCAGCACGGGCGGCGCCAGCCGGTCGACGAGGGCGTCGAGGAAAGCAGGCTCGAGCGCGGCGAAGGCGGTGGGTGCGGGCGCGCGCGTCTCGATCCGCGAGACCGGGCTGTCGGACTGCCCGGCGAGGATCACGAATACCCGCCGCTCGGCGGGGCCGGGCGGGCGTGCCTCCGTCCAGACCTCGACCGAGGGAAAGACGGCGCGCAGCGTCGTCACGAGCGCGGCGAGCGCCGCCATCCGGTCGGTCGTGTCGACCACATTCATGGCGTAGAGGCCGCGGGGGGTGAGGCGGTCTGCCACGAGGCGGAAGAACTCCTCGGTCACGAGGTGGGCGGGCACGGCGATGTCGGTAAAGGCGTCGCCCAGGATCACGTCGTAGCGTGCCGGGTCGTCGCGCAGGGCGGCGCGGGCGTCGCGGTGGAGCACGTGCGCCGAGGCGGGGTCGAACCAGAAATCGGCCACGGCTTGCGCGGTGACCGCGGGGTCGATCTCGGCCACGGTGATCTCGCCCAGCCCCCTCTCGGCCCAGGCGCGCGGCACCGAATAGCTGCCGCCGCCGATGTGGAACGAAGAGAAGGGCGGCGACAGGCGCATCCGGGGCAGGGCGTCGAGCATCGCGGTGTGCTCGGTGAACATCACGCGCGGCGCCTCGCGCGCTCCGATCCCGTGGGCGAGGTGGTCGAGCACCATCAGGCGCACGGGGTCGGCCGGGTCGTCCGACAGCGCGACGGTGCGGATGCAGAAGTAGCGGCTCTCGCGGTCGCAGACGGGCGCCAGCGCCAGCGTCGACAGGCCGAGGCCGAGCGCGGCGAGCGCACCCGCGGCGGCCGCCCCGGCCTCGCGCGGGCGCGCGGCGGCGAGGCGGAAGAACAGGGCGGCGGCCAGCGCGTAGGTCGCCGTCATGGCGCCGAGCGTGGTGGCCGAGCCGAGCCACGACACGAACACGAACCCCGCAAGCAGCGTGCCCGCGATGGCGCCGACGGCCCCGGCGGCGAACATCGCGCCGAGCGCCCGCTCGGCCTCGTCGCGCCCGCGCATGGCGGCGACGGCGAGGATGGGCGCGGGCACGCCGGCGAAGAGCGAGGGCAGGAAGAAGGCGGCCGTGGCGAGCAGCGTGATCGCCGTCAGCGGCTCGGTGACGGCCTGCAGGAGCGGGCCGGCGACCGCGCGCAGCACCAGAGCGGCGGCGCCCGTCGTCAGCGCGGCGGCGATCATCGTCCACCCCGCGTAGGCCAGCGCCCGGTCGGTGGGTCGCGCCGCGATGCGCCCGCCCCACCAGTGGCCGACCGAAAAGCCCGCCAGCACCACGGCGATGATCGCCGTCCAGGTGTAGAGGCTCATGCCGACATAGGGCGCGATCATCCGCCCCGCGACGATCTCGACCACGAGGCTTGCCCCCGAGATCGCCGCCTGCAGCGCGATCAGGAGCCAGAGCGGCCCGGCCGGCTTGGCCCCCATCGCGCTAGTGCGGCCAGTCGGGCTTGCGCTTCTCGAGGAAGGCCTGGATGCCCTCGTCGGTGTCGCGCCACAGCATGTTCTCGACCATCACGGCCGAGGTGTGGGCATAGGCGTCGGCCAGGCCCATCTCGATTTGCTCGTAGAAGGCGCGCTTGCCGATCTTGACCGCGGACTCGAGCTTGCCCGCCACCGTGTCGGCCAGCGCAGCCGTCTCGTCGCGCAACGCATCGGGGAGGGCGACACGGTTTACCAGACCGATCTCGCGGGCGCGGGCCGCCTCGACGAACTCGCCGGTCGTGAGCATCTCGAAGGCCTGCTTGGGCGCCACGTTGCGCGAGAGCGCCACCATCGGGGTCGAGCAGAACAGCCCGATATTCACTCCGTTCACGCCGAAGCGCGTGCCCTCGGCCGCCACCGCCATGTCGCACGACGCCACGAGCTGGCAGCCGGCGGCGGCGGCCACGCCGTGCACCTCTGCGATCACCGGCTGGGGCAGGGCGCGGATCTGCTGCATCACCGCCGAGCACCGCGCGAAGAGGTCGGCGAAATAGGTGCGGCCGCCGTCCTCGGCCTGCCGCCCGGCCTGCATCTCGCGCAGGTCGTGTCCCGCGCAGAATGCCTTGCCCGCGCCGCGCAGCACCACCACGCGCGTCTCCCGGTCGTCTTCCAGCCGGGCGAACTCGTCCGACAGGGCGGCGAGCAGGGCA
This sequence comes from Rhodobacteraceae bacterium HLUCCA09, assembly GCA_001314685.1. GTDB lineage: Bacteria > Pseudomonadota > Alphaproteobacteria > Rhodobacterales > Rhodobacteraceae > HLUCCA09. The sequence goes on along the minus strand of LJNT01000188.1, from coordinate 15,151 downwards.
TCCGACAGCGCGTTGAGCGCGGCGGGCCGGTTCATCGTGAGTTCCGCGACGTGCACGCGGTCTTCGCGGGTCAGAACCTCGTCGGCCATCTTGTCCTCCCTCGTCGTTTGGGGCCCTTATGCCGGAAACGAACGGGGAGGGCGAGGGATGCGCGACGACGACGTGGACAGGTCGGGGCTGGCGATGGACCGTGCCGCATTGCAGGCCTTCCTCGGCGAGGCGTTCCCCCAGGTGGGGGCCGATTTCACCGTCGAGAGGGCGGCGGCCGACCGGGTGGTGGTGGCCCTCGAGACGGCCGAACGGCACCTGCGCCCCGGCGGCACCGTCTCGGGGCCGACCATGTTCGCGCTGGCCGACGTGGCGATGTATCTGGCCGTGCTCGCCCGGATCGGGCCCGAGGCGCTCGCGGTCACCACCAACGTCTCGATCGACTTCATGCGCAAGCCGCCCTCGGGGGCGCGGCTGACCTGCACGGCACGGGTGCTCAAGCTCGGCCGCGTGCTGGCGGTGGGCGATGCGCTGATCGAGGCCCCTGGCCTCGACGGGCCGGTGGCGCGCGCCTCGCTGACCTATTCCATCCCGCCGAAACGGTAGCCGCGGATCACTCGGGCATCAGCCGCTGCACGTAGCCGGGCAGGGCAAAGGCCGCCTTGTGCACCTCGGGCGTGTAGTAGCGCGCTTGCAGCCCGGCCGCGGCATAGCGCGACTTCAGCGTCTGCAGGCAGGTGTCGCGCGCCACCCCGTCGGTCGCCCAGCCGAAGGCCATCGGCCCGCCCGCATAGGTCGGCACCGTGGCGAGGTAACAGCCCCAGTCGCGGAACAGCGCCCGGAACGCGCGCATCGTGCTGGTCAGCTCGTCTGGCTGCATGAAGGGCACGCCGTTCTGCGTGACGAGGATGCCGCCCTCGGTCAGCCGCGTGCGGGCGTGTCCGTAGAAGGTGTCGGTGAACAGCACCTCGCCCGGCCCCACCGGATCGGTCGAATCGACGATGATGACGTCGAAGGCGTCGCCGCTCTCCTGCATGAAGGCCGCGCCGTCGGCGATCACCAGTTCGAGGCGCGGGTCGTCGAACGCGCCGCGCGAGATCTCGGGCAGGTATGTCTTCGAGAACTCCACCACGCCGGCGTCGATCTCGATCATCGTGACCCGCTCGACCGCGGTGTGGTCGAGCGCGGCGCGCGCCATGCCGCCGTCGCCGCCGCCGACGATGGCGATGCGCCTGGCCGCGCCATGGGCGAGGAGCGGCACGTGCGTCAGCATCTCGTGGTAGACGAAGTTGTCGGCCTCGGTGACCTGCACCACGCCGTCGAGCGTCAGCACCTTGCCGAAGCGCGCGTTGCGAAAGACGCGCAGGCGCTGGTGCTCGGTCTGGCTGTCGTAGAGCAGCTCGTCCTCGCGCAGGGCCTGGGCGTATTCGGGGTGGAGCGTCTCGACGGACCAGCCGGCCATGTCGCTCATGGGCGATTCTCTCCTCGATCGGGCCTCTGTCGGGCACGACCATGGGCGATGCGGCCCCGAGCCTCAACCGGGTTGGCTGAGCCCGCCAGGAGAGACCGGGCCGCCCCCGAGAGACGGCCCGTCATGCATCTGCCGGTCGGCCACCGGGCAGCGCTCAGGCGGCGTCGGCGCGGGGCACGAGGCCGTCGCCGCGCAGAAGCTCCTTCACCCGCACGTCGGCCGTCTCGAAGGCGCGGGCGAGCACCTCGACCGCGCGCCACGGCTCGGCGTCGCCGCACATGAACACGTCGAACGCGCCGTAGCCGATCTCGGGCCAGGTGTGGACGCTGATATGGCTCTCGGCCAGAACCGCCACGCCGGAGACGCCCTGGGGCGAGAACTTGTGGGTGTGGATGTGCAGCAGGGTCGCCCCGCATTCCTCCACGCAGTCGCGGAAGGCCTGCTGGATGCGCGCCTCGTCGTCGAGCCCGGTGCCGTCCACGACCTCGACGATCAGGTGCGTGCCCGCATAGACGCGGCCGTCGCGGCGAATGAAATGATCCTCGCGGTCGGCGTCGACGAGCGTGTCGAGCCGCGCACGGAGGGTGTCGGTGGTGTCTTCCGCTTGGGCGCCTGTTTCCAGACCGGACCCCAGTTGGAAGAGGTCGGCGTCATACATGACGGTCCCCCTTTCAGCCAGAAGTGCGTTCCAGTCGGTCCCTTAGCGCCCCCCCGAAGCCTGCTCGAAGTTGGGATCGGTCCCGATGTGAGCGGGCACCTATGGGGAGCAGGGGATTCGATCAAGCCCGGATGGGCACGAAATGCGAAAAATCCGCCCGGCCCGGCGCGCAATCCCCTCCTCGATGCTCAAGCGAGGCTGGTATTATGATACCTTTTGCGCAACCACTTGGCATATATCCGAAAAATCACGGCGAGAGCGCTTGACTGCCGTGCGTGCATCCGTAGAAGGGCGCCATCGGAATTCGGGCGGGGCCGCCATCGGGCGCGCCCCGCCTCTCAGTTCACGGGACCCAACATGAAAACCTACACCGCGACCCCGGCGGACATCGAGAAGAAGTGGGTGGTGATCGACGCCGAGGGCGTCGTGCTCGGCCGCCTCGCCTCGATCGTCGCCATGCGCCTGCGCGGCAAGCACAAGGCGACCTTCACCCCGCACATGGACATGGGCGACAACGTCATCGTGATCAACGCCGACAAGGTGCAGATCACCGGCAAGAAGCGGCAGAAGCCGCATTACTGGCACACGGGCTACCCCGGCGGCATCAAGTCGCGGACCACGCAGGAGATCCTCGAGGGCAAGCACCCCGAGCGCGTGGTCATGCAGGCCGTCAAGCGGATGCTGCCGGGCAACCGGCTGTCGCGCCAGCAGATGACCAACCTGCGCGTCTATGCCGGTGCCGAGCACCCGCACGAGGCGCAAAGCCCCGACGTGATCGACGTGAAGTCGATGAACGCCAAGAACACCCGGAGCGCGTGAGCATGGTCGAAGAAGTGAAATCCCTCGCCGAGCTGAACGAGGTCGCCTCCGGCACTGACGCCGCCGTGGTCGCCGAGGCCGAGGCCCCGCGCGAGCCCGTGCGCGACGAGTTCGGCCGCTCCTATGCCACCGGAAGCCGCAAGGACGCGACCGCGCGGGTCTGGATCAAGCCGGGCTCGGGCCGCGTCGTCGTCAACGGCAAGGAAATGGCAGTCTATTTCGCCCGCCCGGTGCAGCAGCTGATCCTGCGCCAGCCCTTCCAGGTGGCCGGGGTCGAGGACCAGTTCGACGTGATGTGCACGGTCAAGGGCGGCGGCCTGTCGGGCCAGGCCGGTGCGGTCAAGCACGGCATCTCGCGCGCGCTGCAGCTCTACGACCCCACGTTGCGACCGGCGCTCAAGGCCGCGGGCTTTCTCACCCGCGACAGCCGCGTGGTCGAGCGCAAGAAGTATGGCCGTCGCAAGGCGCGCCGCAGCTTCCAGTTCTCGAAGCGCTGATCGCCGCCCCGATCGGACCGGGCAGGGGGCCGCGCCACGGGGCGCGGCCTTTTTCGTGTTTCAGGGGGTTCGGCCCATAGGCTCATCCGGCTCGGTTTCGCCGCCGAACTGCTCGTCGGCGTCGAGCGGCTCCTCGCCCGGCGCCAGCTCGGCCCCCGCCTCCGAGATGGTCTGGCTGTCGCGGATCGGTGCCATGCGGGCGTCGGCCGGCATCGCCGTCTGCGACCATTCGGCGACCCGCTCCTCCGCCTCGGCCTCGGGGATGTTCTCGAGCCGCGAGATGTAGGCGACGAAGGCGCCGCGGTCGCCGTCCAGCGCCAGCACGGTATCCTCGTCGGCGCCGGGCCAGCGGGTAAGGATGGAGCCCGCGAGCGCGGGCCAGTTGGTGACGATCTCGTTCCAGTCCATCGGCCTGTCCTCCTGTGCCGTTTCGGGGGCAATCGGGAGAGCCGGCGGAACGTTCCCGCGCGAGGGCGCGCCGGACACGGCAGGGCGAGGGGCATGTGAGAAAGCCCCTCCCGTCAGGGCGATGGCGCGCAATCCTCGCGCGACGCTCTCACTCGGCGGCCGTCTTGCCAGAGCCCTTCGAGCCGGTCGACGTCTTGGCGGAGCTCTTCTTCGCGGTCGACGTCTTGGACGTCGCTCTCTTGGCGCCGCCCTTGGGGGAGGTCGACTTGGGCCCCGCCGACTTGGACCCACCCGATTTGGTGCCCGCGGACTTCGCCGAAGACCGCCCGCCCTTCTTGGCCTTGGCCTGCCTCTCGGCAATGAGCTCGACGGCCATCTCGGGGGTCACTTGCGACGGATCGGTGCCCTTGGGCAGCGTAGCGTTCACCTTGCCCCACTTCACGTATGGCCCGTAACGCCCTTCCATCACGGCCATTTCGCCGCCTGCCTCGGGGTGCTCGCCCAGGCTCTTGAGCGGCTCGGCGGCGGCCGGGCGGCCGCGCGTGCGCTTGGCCGCGATCAGCTCGACCGCGCGGTTCATGCCGACCTCCCAGACCTCGTCGACCTCGGGCAGGTTGGCGTAGGTGCGGCCGTGGCGCACGTAAGGCCCGTAGCGCCCGATGCCGGCCTCGACCGGCTCGCCGTCTTCGGGATGGGGGCCGATGGGGCGGGGCAGCGACAGCAGGCGCAGCGCCTTCTCGAGGTCCATCGCCTCGACCGACCATCCCTTGGGCAATGAGGCGCGGGGCGGCTTGGGCTGTTCCTCCGTCGGCTCGCCGCGCTGCACATACGGTCCGAAACGGCCGTCGCGCAGGGTGATCGCGTCGCCCGCGTCGTGGCCGAGCAGCTTTCCGTCGGGGCCGATCGCGCTCTCGCCTTCCATGCCCGGCGGGCCGAAGGGGCGCGTGAAGCGACACTCGGGGTAGTTCGAGCAGCCGATGAAGGCGCCGCCCGACCGCGCCGTGCGCATCGACAGCCGCCCCGTGCCGCAGACCGGGCAGGCGCGCGGGTCGGAGCCGTCCTCGGTCGGCGGGAAGAGATGCGGCTCGAGCACCTCGTCGATCTTGTCCAGCACGTCGGTGATGCGCAGCTCGGCGGTCTCGTCGATGGCGGCCTTGAAGTCGCGCCAGAAGCGCCGCAGCACCTCCTTCCAGTCGGCCTCGCCGGCCGAGACGTGGTCGAGCTCCTCCTCCAGCGCGGCGGTGAAGTCGTAGCCAACGTAGCGGCGGAAGTAGTTGACGAGAAAGGCCGTCACCAGCCGGCCCTTGTCCTCGGGGATGAGCCGGCCCTTGTCCTTGCGCACATACTCCCTGTCCTGGATCGTGGTGACGATCGAGGCATAGGTCGAGGGGCGGCCGATGCCGAGCTCTTCCATCCTCTTGACCAGAGTCGCCTCGGTGTAGCGCGGCGGCGGCTGGGTGTGGTGCTGCAGCCCGAGGATCGCCTTCGCCGCGTCGATCCGGGCGGCGCCCGCGTCGTCGGCCGTGGCCTTGGCGAACTCGGCCTCGAGCGCGCCCGTCGAGGGGGCGAGCGCCTCGCCCTCGCTCACCTGCGGCAGCCGCCGCGAATCCTCGCCCTCGTCGTCGTCGCGCCCCTCCTCGTAGACCTTGAGAAACCCGTCGAACAGGATCACCTGACCCGTCGCGCGCAGGCCCACCTGGCCGTCGGCGCTGCCGATCTCGACCGTCGTGCGCTCGAGGCGCGCGGCCTCCATCTGGCAGGCGATCGTGCGCTTCCAGATCAGGTCGTAGAGGCGGCGCTGGTCGAGCTCCGACAGCTTCACCCGGTCGGGGCGCGCGAACATGTCGGTCGGCCGGATGCACTCGTGCGCTTCCTGCGCGTTCTTGGCCTTGTTCTTGTACATGCGGGGGCTCCCGGGCACGTAGTGTGCCCCGTAGAACTCCTTGATCGCGTCACGCGCGCCGTGCACGGCCTCGGGCGCCATGTCGATGCCGTCGGTCCGCATGTAGGTGATGAGGCCCGCCTCGTAGAGCCGCTGGGCGGCGGCCATCGTCGCCTTGGCGCCAAGGCCGAACTTGCGGCTCGCCTCCTGCTGGAGCGTCGAGGTCATGAAGGGGGCGGCCGGGTTGCGCGTGGCGGGCTTGGCCTCGACGCTGGTGACCGACAGCGCCCGCGACGAGACCGCCTGCACCGCGAGCTCGGCATCGGTGGCGGTGGCGAGGTCGAAGCGGTCGAGCTTCCTGCCCCCCAGCGTCACCAGCCGCGCCTCGAGCGCCTGCCCCCGCGGCGTGTCGAGCATCGCCTTGACCGACCAGTATTCGCGCGGGCGGAAGGCCTCGATCTCCATCTCGCGCTCGACGATCAGGCGCAGGCAGACCGACTGCACCCGGCCCGCGCTCTTGGCGCCGGGCAGCTTGCGCCACAGGATCGGCGAGAGACTGAAGCCCACGAGGTAATCGAGCGCGCGGCGGGCGAGGTAGGCCTCGACCAGCTCCATGTCGACCTGTCGGGGGTTCTTCATCGCCTCGGTCACGGCCGCGCGGGTAATGGCGTTGAAAACGACGCGGCTGACCGGCGTGTCGGCCTTGATCGCGCGGCGCTTGGCGAGCGCCTCGGTCAGGTGCCAGCTGATCGCCTCGCCCTCACGGTCGGGGTCGGTGGCGAGGATCAGCTCGCCGTCGGTCTTGAGCGCCTCGGCGATGGCCCGGACATGCTGCTTGCTGTCGTTCGCCACCTCCCACTGCATCTCGAAATCGTGGTCGGGGTCGACCGAGCCGTCCTTCGAGGGCAGGTCGCGGACATGACCGTAGGAGGCGAGAACGGTGTAGTCGTCGCCGAGGTAATCGTTTATTTTCTTCGCTTTGGCGGGCGACTCGACAACGACGACAGGCATGCGAATCCTTTTCCGGCGGGCGTGGCTTGGCGGCCCGCGACCATGTGGGGGGCCGCCGCGCCTTGTCAATCCGCCCCGCCGCGGCAGGGCGAGGGGCCTCGGTGGCGCCCGTTGCGCCACGCCCGGTCCCCCGCGCCCCGGCGCCCGGCGTCGTGCTGTCCGCCGTGCCGCGAGAGCGTCTCTGCCCGGCTCAGCCGCGCGAGAGCAGCCCGCCGGGGGCGCGGCGCACCAGCCCGTCCATCTCGAGTTCGGTGAGGGTGGCGGCGAACGAGGGGCGCGCGAGACCGCTGTCGCGCAAGAGCGAGTCCTCGTCGATCGGCGCGGCGCCGAGACGCTCGAGGATCGCCGCGCGCGCGGCGCCGGTCGGCAGGCTGGCGCGTGCCGGCCCGTCTGTCAGGCCGGTGCGGTTGCATGCCCCGGCGGGGCGACCGGGCGGTGTGTGCGATGCGTCGGTGGCGCGGGCGACCGGCGGCGCACCCGGGTTGCGGGCGGCGTCGGAGCCGGTCGGGATCGCCGGGGCATCGGGTGCCGGGCGGGGCGTCTCTGACCGTGGCGCCGCCGCGGGGCGAGCGGCCTGGGCAGGGGGCGCCGTCGCCGCCCCGGCCTCGGCGGAGATCGCGGGGTCGAGGGCGGCCCGCACGTCGTCGGGGCCGCGCACGAGCGCGGCCCCGTCGCGGATCAGCATGTTGCAGCCCGCGGCGCGGGCGTCGAACGGGTGGCCGGGCACGGCGAGCACCTCTCGCCCCAGATCGGCGGCATCGCGCGCGGTGATCAGGCTGCCGGAGCGCGCCGCCGCCTCGACCACCACCAGCGCGCGGCCGAGCCCGGCGATGATGCGGTTGCGGCGCGGGAAATGGCGTGCCTGCGGACGCAGCCCCGGCGGCATCTCAGACAGAACGAGGCCCGCCCCGGCGATCTGGCGCAGCAGCCCCTCGTTCTCGGGCGGATAGGGCACGTCGACGCCCCCGGCGAGCACGGCGATGGTGCCGGTCTCGAGGCTCGCGGCGTGGGCGGCGGCGTCGATGCCGCGGGCCAGCCCCGACACCGTGACGAAGCTCGCCGCGCCGAGGCCGCGTGCGAGGCTGCGCGCCATCCGCAGGCCGAGCGACGAGGCGTTGCGCGCGCCGACGAGGCCCACCGCGGGACGCGCGAGCAGCGACAGCTCGCCGCGGGCCCAGAGGAGCGGTGGCGCATCGTCCTGGTCGCGGAGAAGGTCGGGAAAGGCCGGATGATCGAGAAAGAGCGGCACGGCGCCCGCGCGGCGCCCGGCCTCGAGCTCGGCTCGGGCCTGCGCGGGCGGGCAGGGCGCGTAGCCCTCGGCGCCGGCGGCAGCGGCGATTCTCGGTAACTCGGCGAGCGCCGCCTCGGCCGAGCCCTCATGCTCGGCGATCAGGCGGCGGAATGTCGTGGGGCCCACCCGGCGGGAGCGCAAGAGACGAAGCCACGACAGCTCATTTCCTTCCGAGGTGGGTGGTGCGAGGGGGGGTGGGGAAGAAAACAAATCCAACCTGCCGCCGCTCCGTCTCTTGCACCCCCATTACTATGGTGAACCGGTTAATTGCTGGTAAACGCCCGCCCGATCGCGTCGAGAAAAAGACAAGTCCTCGCAATCACCAAGAAAAAAGTTGCGTCTTCGACGAGAATCCCGCGCTGCGCCACCCACAGCCCCGGGTGGGCCGAGACGGAAAGCCCGGCCGAGAGCACGCAGGCGAGCGCACCGTGGAAGGGCCACTTCACCAGACCGCGTGGCGCGCCCGGGCCATGCCCGCCATGCCCGCCACGCTCACCTCTGCGAGCACCGCGCAAGCCGGTGCCTCGTTGACGAAGACGAATTCCGAAAAGAGGGCACGCGCGCCGCGCCCACGAGTGCCGCAGCGAGGCGCAGCCCCGGCGCCGTGGGGTCAGGCTCAAGGGCCGGACTTCAGGGGCACGCTTCGCAGACACGCTTCGGGGTCAGGCTCAGGGGGCACGCGTCAGGGGCACGCTGCGGGGTCAGGCTTCGGCACCGCCCACCGTCAGCCCCCCGATCCGCAGCGTCGGCTGGCCCACGCCGACCGGCACCCACTGGCCGGCCTTCCCGCAATTGCCGATGCCGGGATCGAGCTCGAGGTCGTTGCCCACCGCCTCGACATGGCGCAGCGCCGTCGCGCCGTCGCCGATCAGGGTGGCGCCCTTGACCGGCGCGCCGACGACGCCGTTCTTCACGCGATAGGCCTCGGTGCAGGAAAAGACAAACTTGCCGTTGGTGATGTCGACCTGCCCGCCGCCGAAGCCCACGGCGTAGATCCCGTCCTCGAGGCCGGTCACGATGTCCGCAGGCGCGTGCGGGCCGGCCAGCATGTAGGTGTTGGTCATCCGCGGCATCGGCGGGTGGGCGTAGCTCTGCCGGCGCCCGTTGCCGGTGGCCTCCACCCCCATCAGGCGGGCATTCTGCCGGTCCTGCATGAAGCCCACCAGCACCCCGTCCTCGATCAGCACGTTCTTGCCCGAGGGTGTGCCCTCGTCGTCGACGGTGATCGAGCCGCGCCGCCCCGGCAGCGTGCCGTCGTCGAGCACGGTGACGCCGCTGGCGGCCACCTGCTGCCCCATGAGACCGGCGAAGGCAGAGTGCTTCTTGCGGTTGAAATCGCCCTCGAGGCCGTGCCCGATCGCCTCGTGCAGCAGAATGCCCGGCCAGCCCGGACCCAGCACCACGTCCATCACGCCGGCTGGCGCCGCCTCGGCCGAAAGGTTGACGAGGGCGATGCGCAGGGCCTCGCGCACCATCCCCTCCCATCGGGGCCGGTCGAGCAGGAGCGACAGCGCCGTGCGCCCGCCGCCACCGGTGCCGCCCTGCTCGCGCCGCCCTCCCTCCTCGACGATGACGGCGACGTTGAGGCGCGTCATCGGGCGGACATCCTCCACGAGATGCCCGTCGGGGCGCAGGATCGCGACCTCCTGGTGACTCGCGGCGAGGGTCGCGCTCACCTGCACGACGCGCGGGTCGAGCCCGCGGGCGAAGGCGTCGATCTCGCGCAGGCAGTCGACCTTGTCGGCAAAGGCGGCCTCGCCGATCGGGTCATCGTCGTCGTAGAGCCGCACGTTGGTCGGCCGCGGCGGCTCGGCCAGCGTGCCGCCACCGTCGCCCACGGCGAGCCGCGCCGTCTCGGCCGCGCGGGCGATCGCCTGCGCGCTGATCTCGGTCGAATGGGCGTAGCCTGCCGTCTCGCCCCTGACCGCGCGCAGGCCGAAGCCCTCGGCGGCATCGAAGCTCGCCGTGCGCAGGCGGCCGTCGTCGAACGACAGCACCTCGGAGCGGCGCCGCTCGAGAAACAGCTCGCCGTCGTCGGCGCCCTCGGTCGCCGCGCGCAGGGCGGCGCGGGCGTCTTCCTCGGTCACGCGGGTCTCGAACGGGCGGAAATGCGTCATGGGGATGGGCCTTCTGGGAGGGGCGGGGCAAGGCGGCTTTCCTGTCATATGGCGCGGCCGGCTGCACGCGCAACGCTGCACGCGCAACACGGGGGGTGCGCGCTCCTGCCCGCCGAGGCGCCCGGTCGCCCGATCGCGCCCCCGCGTAGACGGAGCAGGCAGAAGGACGCCGGGGAGCGGGCCATCGGTCCACCGGGCCACGATGCGCGGGCAGAGGGCGACGCGCGTGCACCTGGCTTCCTTCCTGTCGCAAATACGCTGCCCGTGCTCTCCGCAGATGCACCGAAGCGCCAGATGGCGCGCGGCACGGCTGGCGATCGGGAGCGCGCGACATGCGACATGTTGTGTCTCTTTGCCGCGTCGGCCGTGCTTGTGCGCCATGCCCGGCTATGCTTACTCGCCGATCAGACAGCGCACCACGGTATGCCGTGGCTCCCGTGCAGGAGCGGGGGGCGGGCCGCGCGGCCCACGCGCCATAGCGAACGGGACGACACATATGCGACCTGCCATGCCGGTGCGCGCGCTTCTCGGCGGCGCCCTTTTCGCCACCCTCCCCCTCGCCGCCGCGGCGCAGGAGCTCGTCGAGCCGCGCGACCTGCCGATCATCGGGGTTCCCGAACAGGGCGCGCTCGGGTTCCAGCCGGCCGCGACCGAGCTGGCGCGCGACCTGCAATGGCTCGACGGGATGCTGCTGGCCATCATCACCGGCATCACGCTGCTGGTGCTGGGGCTGCTCGGCTACGTGATCCTGCGCTACAATTCGCGCAGAAACCCCGAGCCCGGCACGTTCACGCACAATTCCCCGCTCGAGGTCGCGTGGACGCTCGGGCCGGTGATGATCCTCGTCTTCATCGGCGCCTTCTCGCTGCCGGTGCTGTTCAAGCAGCAGGTGATCCCCGAGGCCGACGTCACGATCAAGGCGACGGGCTTTCAGTGGGCGTGGAACTACGAGTATCCCGACCACGAGTTCAACTTCGACAGCTACATGATCGGCTCGCCTGCCACCGGCGGCGACAATCGCCTGACGCCCGAGGTCGAGGCGCAACTGGAGGAGGCGGGGTATGCCCGCGAGCACTTCCTGCTCGCGACCGACACCGCCATGGTCGTGCCCGTGGGCCAGACGATTGTCGTGCAGGTGACCGCGTCCGACGTGATCCATTCGTGGACGATCCCGGCCTTCGGCGTCAAGCAGGACGGGGTGCCGGGCCGCCTCGCCGAGCTGTGGTTCACGGTCGACGAGCCGGGGGTGTATTTCGGCCAGTGCTCCGAGCTTTGCGGGATCGCCCATGCCTACATGCCGATCACCGTCAAGGCGGTCAGCCAGGAGGAGTACGAGGCCTGGCTCGACAGCGCGATCGAGGTCTATGCGGGCACGCCCCGCGAGGTCGACGTGGCCGCGGCCGAGTGACCCCGCGAGGCAGGGCGCCCGACCGGCCGCCGGCAAGGCCGGGCGGCACGCCCGCCGACCGCCCGGACGAAACGACGAAGTGGCCGCCCGGCGGCCCGAGCGAGCACAGACGCGAGCCGAGACGCGAGCCCAGATGACAGACGCGAGCCTGCACCAGAGCATCCCCCGCGAGATCCCCCGAGAGGCGGAGCCCTCGTTCCGCGACTACGTCGACCTGCTCAAGCCGCGGGTGATGTCGCTCGTCGTCTTCACCGCGCTTGTGGGGATGCTGGTGGCGCCGGTTCCCGTCCACCCCTTTCTCGTCTTCACCGCGATCCTGTTCATCGCGATCGGGGCAGGGGCCTCGGGCGCGCTCAACATGTGGTGGGATGCCGATATCGACGAGGTGATGCGGCGCACCGCGAAGCGGCCGGTGCCCGCGGGCCGCGTGGCCCCGGGCGAGGCGCTGGCGCTCGGGCTCGGCCTGTCGCTGATCTCGGTGATGATGCTGGCGCTCGCGGCCAACCTCGCCGCGGCGGCGCTGCTCGCCTTCACCATCTTCTTCTACGCCGTGATCTACACGATGTGGCTCAAGCGCTCGACCCCGCAGAACATCGTGATCGGGGGCGCGGCGGGCGCCTTCCCGCCAATGATCGGGTGGGTCGCGGCGACAGGCACGGTCAGCCTCGAGGCGGTGCTGATGTTCGCCCTCATCTTCATGTGGACACCGCCGCATTTCTGGGCGCTCGCGCTGTTCATGAAGGACGACTATTCCAAGGCCGGCGTGCCGATGCTCACCGTCACCCATGGCCATGACGCGACGCGCACCCATATCCTGGTCTACACGGTGGCGCTTGCGGCGCTCGCCGTCGGCATCGCCTTCACCTCGATCGGCGGGCCTGTCTATCTGGCCACCGCGCTCGCCTGCAACGCGCTGTTCCTGCGGGGCGCCTGGGCGATCCGCAAGCGGACCACGACCGACGCCGAGGAGGATGGCTACGCGACGGAAAAGCGTGTGTTCCGCCTGTCGCTGACATATCTTTTCCTCCACTTCGGCGCGCTCCTCGTGGATGCGACGCTGAAATCCTTCGGCATCTGGGGAGGCTGGACATGACCATCCGCGCAACCCACGAGTTGCACGCGCGCCGCCGCGGCCGCAATGTCGGCGTGGCGGTGCTGCTCGCCGCCTTCGCCGCCATCGTCTTCGGCCTGTCGGTCGTCAAGGTGCAGCAGACCGGCGGCATCGAGGGCTTCGACCACGTCCTGCGCCCCGAGATGCTGCCCCCGCAGGAGGGAGTCGGCCAATGATCTTCCGCTCTCTCGAAGGCAAGCAGAAGACGCTCGCGCAGACCGTTTCGGTCGTCCTGTTCATGGGCGCGATGGCCTGGGCCTCGGTGCCGCTCTACGACTGGTTCTGCCGCGTCACCGGCTACGGCGGCACCACCGCGGTCGCCGCCGGCGACAGCGACACGGTGCTCGACCAGACGATCAGGGTGCGCTTCGACGCCAGTCTCGACCGCGACATGCCGTGGGAGTTCCGCCCGATGCAGCGCGACATGGAGGTGCGCATCGGCGAGACGGGCCTCGCCTTCTACGAGGCCTACAACCCCACCGACCGGCCCATCGCCGGCACTGCCGCCTACAATGTCTCGCCCTTCACCGCGGGCGGCTACTTCGCCAAGATCGCCTGCTTCTGCTTCGAGCAGCAGGTGCTGCAGCCGGGCGAGCGCGTCGAGATGCCCGTCACGTTCTTCGTCGATCCCGAGATCGTCGAGGACCGCGACGCGCGCCACGTCTCGGTCATCACGCTCAGCTACACGTTCTACGAAATGGATCTGCCCGAGGAAGAAGAGCAGGCCGCCCTGTCGCTCGACTGAGCGGGCGTGCGGGGACCACGAGGGAGCCACGCCATGGCACACGAAAAGAACCACGACTATCATATCCTGCAGCCCTCGATCTGGCCCTTCGTGGCGGCCGTCGGCGCCTTCGTCATGCTCTTCGGCGCCGTGCTGTGGATGAACGAGGCGGGCCCGTGGCTCTTCCTGATCGGACTCGCGGCGATCCTCTACACGATGTTCGCGTGGTGGTCCGACACGATTGCCGAGAACGCCGAGGGCGACCACACGCCGGTGGTGCAGCTCGGCCTGCGCTACGGCTTCATCCTGTTCATCATCTCCGAGGTGATGTTCTTCTCGGCCTGGTTCTGGTCGTTCTTCAAGCACGCCCTCTACCCGATGAACGAGTACGAGGGGTCGGAGTATGTCCCTCCCGACTTCTACATCCCCAACGCCTTCGAGCTGCCGCTGATGAACACGGTCATCCTGCTGCTCTCGGGCTGCGCCGTGACCTGGGCGCACCATGCGCTCGTCCACGACGGCGAGCGCAAGGAGGTGGAGTGGGGCCTGCTCGCGGCGGTGCTGCTCGGGATCCTCTTCACCGCCTTCCAGGCCTACGAGTATCGCTACCTGCTGGTCGACCAGGACTGGGTGTTCGGAGAGGACAAGTTCTTCTCCAACTTCTTCATGGCCACGGGCTTCCACGGCCTGCACGTGATCATCGGCACGATCTTCCTGTTCGTCTGCTACCTCCGGGTGCGGGCCGGACACTTCACCGCCGACAACCACGTGGGCTTCGAGGCGGCCGCCTGGTACTGGCACTTCGTCGACGTGGTCTGGCTGTTCCTGTTCTTCGCCGTCTATCTCTGGGCGCTCTGAGGTCTCTCTGCACCGGCGGCAGCGCGGGCCTGACCCGTCGCGTCGATGCGTATTTGAAGACAGAAAGAAGCCGGGGGCGTGCGCGGGTGCGCCCCTCTCCGTTGGGAGGGTGCGATGCGGCGCTATCTCTTTGCCCTGATCGCGGGCCTCGGCGGCGCGGCGGTGCTGGTGGCGCTCGGCGTCTGGCAGCTCCAGCGGCTGGAGTGGAAGGAGGGCGTGCTCGCCGGGATCGAGGCGCGTATCGGCGCGGCCCCCGTCGCGGTGCCGCCTGCCCCCGACCCTCGGGCAGACCGTTACCTGCCCGTCAGGGCCACCGGTACGACGGGCGCGCGCGAGCTGCACGTGCTGGTCAGCGACAAGGCGCTGGGCGCCGGCTTCCGCATCGTCACCGCCTTCGAGACCGAGACGGGCCGCCGCCTTCTGCTCGACCGCGGCTTCGTGCCCGACCGGGCGAAGGAGGCAGAGCGCCCGCCCGCGGCGCTGACGGTCACCGGCAACCTGCACTGGCCCGACGAGCGCGACCGCTTCACCCCGGGCGACGACGTGGCCGGCAACTGGTGGTTCGCCCGCGACGTCGCCCGCATGGCCGCCGCGCTTGGCACCGAGCCCGTGCTGATCGTCGCCCGCGCCACCGAACCGACGCAGGAGGGCATCCGGCCCATGCCCGTCGGCACGGAGGGCATCCCCAACAACCATCTCGGCTACGCCGTCCAATGGTTCGGCCTCGCCGCCGTCTGGTTGGGGATGACAGCCCTCTTCATCCGGCGTAAGACCGCCCGCGCCGGAACGGAGAGGTCCGCCGCCTGAGCGCACCCCGCCTCTTCTTCTTGCCTGAAAATATCCCCGCCGGAGGCTCCCGCCCGCGCCAGGCGCACGGCGGCCGGGCCGAGGGCGCCACCGTCGAGGCC
>LJNT01000164.1 GCA_001314685.1 Rhodobacteraceae bacterium HLUCCA09 | reverse complement strand
CGAGATCACCGACCTCACCTTTGGCGACCGCGAGATCGACTGCGACGATCACGCTGCCTGCGCCGCGGTGCTGGAGGAGTTCACCTCGCGCTACGCCCGGACCGACGACACGCATGACGAGGCGGTGTTCGAGACTCGCGTGCCGGAGATGCGCCGGCGCCGGTCGCGGGGCATCGAGGTGGGGCAGATCTTCTACTTCGGCACAAAGTATTCCGAGCCGATGGGGGCGGTGGTGACCGACCAGGACGGGAGGCGTGTGCCGGTGCACATGGGCTCGCACGGCATCGGCGTGTCGCGGCTGGTGGGCGCGATCATCGAGGCCAGCCACGACGCGCGCGGCATCGTCTGGCCCGAGGGCGTGACGCCCTTCCATTGCGGCATCGTCAATCTCAAGCAGGGCGACGCGGAGGCCGACGGCGCCTGCGAGCGCATCTACCGGGAGCTGGCGAGCCACGGCCTCGAGGCGCTCTACGACGACAGCGAGGAGCGCGCGGGCGCGAAGTTCGCCACGCAGGACCTGATCGGCCTGCCCTGGCGCATCACGGTGGGGCCGCGGGGCCTGAAGAACGGCGTGGTGGAACTGACCTCGCGGCGGACGGGCGAGAGCGAGGAGATGTCGCCCGAGGCGGCGGTGGCACGGGTGGCAGAGATCTACGCGGGGCTCTGAGCGGCAGCCGGGGCGGGGGGGCGCTGCCCCCGTCGGCCGTTCCGGCCGACTCCCCCGGGATATTTTCGGCACAATGAAGGGGCGGGGGATGGCGCGGCTCGACTGTTTCAAGAGCTACGACGTGCGGGGGCGGCTGGGGGTCGACCTCGACGAGCAGGTGGCGCGGCGGATCGGGCGGGGCTACGCCGATGCGCTTCGCCCCGGGCTGGTGGTGACAGGCCGCGACGTGCGCGAGAGCAGCCCCGCCCTGCAGGCGGCGCTGATCGAGGGGCTGCGCGCGGGCGGCGTGGACGTGATCGACATCGGGCGTTGCGGGACCGAGGAGGTGTACTTCGCCACCGATCATTTCGGCGCGGGCGGCGGGATCATGGTGACGGCGTCGCACAACCCCGCCGACTGGAACGGGATGAAGCTGGTCGGCCCAGGGGCGACGCCGCTGTCGGCCGAGGCGGGCCTCGGCGCGGTGCGGGCGGCGGCGGAGGCGGGCGACGCGGGGCTGGCACCCCGACGGGGCGGGCTGCGCTCTGAAGACCCCCGGGCGGCGTTCGTGGCGCGGTGCCTGTCCTTCGTGGAGGTGGGCGCTCTGGGGCCGCTGAAGATCCTCGTCAATTCGGGGAACGGCGCGGCCGGGCCGACCTTCGACGCGCTCGTGGGGGCGCTGGAGGCGGCCGACGCGCCGCTTGTGTTCGAGCGGATGTGGCACGACCCCGACCCGACGTTTCCGAACGGCATTCCCAACCCGCTGCTGCCCGAGAACCAGCCGGCGACGGCCGAGGCCGTGCGCGCGGCCGGCGCCGATTTCGGTGTCGCTTGGGACGGCGATTTCGACCGCTGCTTCTTCTTCGACGAGACCGGCGCCTTTGTGCCCGGCGAATACGTGGTGGGTCTTCTCGCGGGGGCGTTCCTCGCCAAGCAGCCGGGCGCGAAGATCGTCCACGACCCGCGGGTGGTGCTGAACACGCGGGCGGTGATCGCGGAGTCGGGCGGCGCGGCCGTGGTCTCGCGCACGGGCCACGCGCATCTCAAGGCGAAGATGCGCGAGGTCGACGCGGTCTATGGCGGCGAGATGTCGGCGCACCACTACTTCCGCGACTTCATGTATTGCGATTCGGGGATGATCCCCTGGCTGCTGGTGGCCGAGCATGTCTCGCGCACCGGGCGCTCGCTGGCAGATCTCGTCGCCGGGGCGCGGGCGGCCTACCCGTCGTCGGGCGAAATCAACTTTCGGCTGGCGGACGCCCAGGCGGCGCGGGCGGCCTTCGAAGCGGCCTACGCGCCGGCGGCGCGCGCGGTCGACCGGCTCGACGGCCTGTCGCTGACCTTCGACGGGTGGCGGGTGAACCTGCGTGCGTCGAACACCGAGCCGGTCCTGCGCCTCAACGTCGAGGCGGCCGGCGATGCCGGGCTGGTGGCCGCGAAGGTGGCCGAGATCAGCGCGCTTCTGGAAGACGCCGGGGGGCAGGGCTGATGCGGGTGCTCGTGCACGGAACCATCGCGGCGCCCCGTGCCGGGCTGCTGCGTGAGCGCGCGGGCAACGGCTGGCGGATCGACACGTGGGACCCCGGGCAGGACGACCCCGCCGCCTTCGCCCCGCTCGCCGCGGGGGCCGACGTGCTGGTGGGCGGTGCGCCGCCGGGGGGCGCGTGGCCGCCGGTGCCGCGGGCGAGGCTCTGGCAGATCCCGTGGACGGGGGTGGACTTCACCGCGCCGGAGCGGGTGCCGGCGGAGCTTCCCGTGGCGAATTGCTACGAGCATGAGACGACGATGGCCGAATACGTGCTCGCCGCGATGCTCGAATGGCAGATCGGGCTTCGGAAGATGGACGCCCGCCTTCGCGCCGAAGGCTGGGGCGGGCACGTGCTGGCGCATGGGCCCCGGCACGGCGAGGTGCGGGGGCGCATGGTCGGCATCGTGGGCCACGGCCATATCGGGCGTGAGGTGGCGCTGCGCGCCCGCGCCTTCGGGATGCGGGCGATCGGCATCCGCCGCTCGGCCATGCCCTGCCCGGAGGAACTCGACTGGCTGGGGGGCCCGCACGACCTGCACCGGCTGATGGGCGAGGCCGACTTCGTCGTCGTCGCCTGCGACCTGAACGATGGCACGCGGGGGATGATCGATGCCGCTGCCCTCGCCGCGATGAAGCCCGCAGGGGTCCTGATCAATGTCGCGCGCGGCGCGGTGGTCGACGAGGAGGCGCTCTGGCAGGCGCTGAGCGAGACGCGCATCGGCGGCGCGGTGATCGACGTGTGGTGGAACTATCGTCAGGGCGACGGGCCCGAGCCCTGGCCCGCCAACCGCCCCTTCGAGACGCTGGGCAACGTGATCCTGTCGGCCCACGAGAGCGCCAACACGCCCGAGATGCTGGAGCGGCGGTGGGATTTCGTGGCGGCCAACATCGGCCGGGTCGCCCGTGGCGAGCCACCCGAGAACGTGGTCTTCACCGGGGAGGCGCCGCGCGCCTGAGGAGCGCGGCGTCGCGGCGCCTTGATCGGTACCCCGGTCGGCGGCATCCTCGACGTGGGACGCGCTCGGGAGGCCGGCCCGGCGGCGACGGGAGACGCGCCGCGGAGCCGCTCAGGGAGGAACCGCAATGCATCGCACATTCGTCACCGTCGCCGCCGCCCTCGTCGCAGGGGGCGCCGCCGCGCAGGAGGTCGTCAGCTATCCCTTCGACGGCAGCTTCGACGACGCGACCTTCGCCGTCGAAAGCGCCATCGTGGGGCAGGGGCTCGTGATCGACCATGTCAGCCGCGTGGGCGACATGCTCGCCCGCACCGGCGAGGACGTGGGCAGCGACACGACCATCTTCGCGGCGGCCGATGTCTTCACCTTCTGCTCGGCGGTCGTCTCGCGGGAGGTCATGGAGGTCGACCCCATGAACATCGCCCACTGCCCTTACGGCATCTTCGTGGCCGAGCGGGGCGGCGCGGTGATGGTGGGCTACCGGACCTACCCCGAGGGCCCGATGCAGGCCGTGCAGGCGATGCTCGACGGCATCGCGCGCGAGGCCGTGGGAGACTAGCAGGCTGCTGAAGAACGTTCTGGATAGCGCTCGCTCGTCGAGCAAACCGATCCCCGGCACGACGGTCGGCCATCAGTTCGACGAGAGATCCTGAAAAATCGCCCGATTTTTGAGCGCGTCGCCGGGGCGCGAGTTTTTCGGCAGCCTGCTAGGCCGGCCGCGCTCCCGCGCAGGCCGCGCAGCCGGGGCCCGTGGCGATCCGGCGCCTGCCGGCTTTGGCCGCTCCATCATCCTGGCGGCAAATACTCCGGGGGAGTCGCCGCCCCGGCGGCGGCGGGGGCAGCGCCCCCACCGCCCGGAGGGCACAAAAGGACATGCGTCCCAAGCGCGCCGCAGCGAAGCCGCCGGTCTCCGCCAAGAGAAAAGGGGCGCCTAAGGGGCGCCCCTTTCAAGCCCGTCGGCGTGACCGGGTCAGCAGCTGTAGTACAGCTTGAACTCGACCGGGTGCGGGGTGTGCTCGTAGGCGTAGATCTCTTCCCACTTCAGCTCCATGTAGCCCTCGAGCTGGTCCTTGGTGAACACGTCGCCCGCCAGCAGGAACTCGTGGTCCGCCTCGAGGCTCTCGATCGCCTCGCGCAGCGAGGCGCAGACCGTGGGGATGCCCTCGAGCTCTTCGGGGGGCAGGTCGTAGAGATCCTTGTCCATCGCCTCGCCCGGATCGATCTTGTTCTTGATCCCGTCGAGACCGGCCATCAGGAGCGCGGCGAAGCAGAGATAGGGGTTCGCCGAGGGGTCGGGGAAGCGCGCTTCGACCCGCTTGGCCTTGGGGCTCTCGGCCCAGGGGATGCGCACGCAGCCCGAGCGGTTGCGGGCCGAGTAGGCGCGCAGCACCGGCGCCTCGAATCCGGGGATCAGGCGCTTGTAGGAGTTGGTCGAGGGGTTGGTGAAGGCGTTGAGCGTCTTGGCGTGCTTCAGAACGCCGCCGATGTACCACAGGGCCTCGTCCGACAGATCGGCGTACTTGTCGCCGGCGAAGAGCGGCTTGCCATCCTTCCAGACCGACATGTTGACGTGCATGCCGGTGCCGTTGTCGCCCGCGATCGGCTTGGGCATGAAGGTGGCCGACTTGCCGTAGGCGTGGGCCACGTTGTGGATCACGTACTTGTATTTCTGCAGTTCGTCGGCCTGCTTGGTGAGCGAGCTGAAGATGAGCCCGAGTTCGTGCTGGCACGACGCCACCTCGTGGTGGTGCTTGTCGACGCTCATGCCCATACGCTTCATGGTCGACAGCATCTCGGAGCGCAGGTCCATCCCGTCATCGATCGGGTTCACGGGGAAGTAGCCGCCCTTGACGCCGGGGCGGTGGCCCATGTTGCCCATCTCGTATTCGGTATCGGTGTTCCACGACGCGTCCTGCGCGTCGATCTGGTAGCCCACCTTGTTCATCTCGACCGAGAAGCGGACGTCGTCGAACAGGAAGAACTCCGCCTCGGGGCCGAAGAACGCCGTGTCGCCGATGCCCGACGACTTGAGGTAGGCCTCGGCGAGCTGCGCGGTGCCGCGCGGGTCGCGGTTGTAGGGCTCGCCCGTGTCGGGCTCGACGACCGAGCAGTGCACGCAGAGCGTCTTTTCGGCGTAGAACGGGTCCACGTAGGCCGAGTCGGGGTCGGGCATCAGCTTCATGTCCGACTGGTCGATCGACTTCCACCCGGCGATCGAGGAGCCGTCGAACATGAAGCCCTCGTCGAAGAAGTCCGCGTCCACCTGGTCGGACATGACCGTCACGTGCTGCAGCTTGCCCCGCGGATCGGTGAAGCGCAGGTCGACATAGGCGACCTCCTCGTCCTTGATCTGCTTGAGAACGTCGTCTTTGCTCATGGGAGGGAGTTCCTCTTGCTTCGGTTACCGTTGATGGACGGGGCGGCGGAGGCCCGCCGGGGCGCGGGACAGAGGGCGCTCAGAGCGCCTCGTCGCCTTCCTCTCCGGTGCGGATGCGGATGGCCTGCGAGATGTCGGAAACGAAGATCTTGCCGTCGCCGATCTTGTCGGTCTTGGCCGCCGAGACGATCGCGTCGATCGCCGCCTCGACCTGGTCGTCGGGCAGGACGACCTCGATCTTCACCTTGGGCAGGAAATCGACCACGTATTCGGCACCGCGGTAGAGCTCGGTATGGCCCTTCTGGCGGCCGAAGCCCTTCACCTCGATCACGCTGAGGCCCTGCACGCCGATCTCCTGCAGCGCCTCCTTCACCTCGTCGAGCTTGAAGGGTTTGATGATGGCCTCGATCTTTTTCATGGTGCGCCCGACTCCCTCGCCAATGTCCCGATCCGGGTGAGACCACGCGGCGCAGGGGTGCGAAAGGGTCGACCCCGCCCGGCTGCGGGCGGCGGGGCCGGTTTCGACGGTGGTGATGAATTATTACGCAGTTTGCCCGTGGCGCAGGCAATATGCAAAAATGGGAGGCATCGCCATGGCTGAACTTCTGACAAGTGCCCAAATGCGCGCCATCGAACAGGCGGCGATGGAGAGCGGAACGGTCACCGGCTTGACGCTGATGGAACGCGCCGGCAGCGGGGTTGTCGCGGCCATCCTCGATCTCTGGCCGGACCTCGCCGCCGAGCCGGGGAAGGCCGTTGTGCTCTGCGGGCCGGGCAACAACGGCGGCGACGGCTACGTGGTGGCGCGCCTGTTGCACGCGCGCGGCTGGGCGGTTGAGGTGTTCGGCCTCGGCGATCCCGCCCGCCTGCCGTCCGACGCCCGCGCCAACCACGAAAGATGGGCGGCACTCGGCCCGGTCGCCCCGCTCGCGGCGGCGGGCGAGGGGCCGCGGCCCGACCTGCTGGTCGACGCCCTGTTCGGAACGGGGCTGACGCGGGCGATCCCCGAGGCGGCGGCCGAGGCGTTGAGGGCCGTGCCTGCCCGCCCCGCAAAGGGCGCCCGCCGCTGCCGCACCGTGGCGGTGGACGCGCCGTCGGGGCTGAACTGCGACACCGGCCGGATCCTGCTCCCCGACCCGCCAACGGCGCCGGACGACGATACGGGCGACATCGCGGAATGGTCGGGCTGGTGGGCGCAGGCCCAGCGCTGGCTCGTTCGGGCGGACCTCACGGTCAGCTTCCACGCCGCCAAGCTCGGCCATTACCTGGAGCAGGGGCCGGACGCCTGCGGCCGGCTCATCGTCCACGATATCGGGATCGGCCCGTGGGACGTGGCAGAAACGATCTCGCTCCGGCCGCCCGCGCCGGAGCGGGTGCGCCTCGTCGGCCGCTGGCAGATGGGCCACGAGATGGCCGCCCGGATGTGGCCGGGCGGGCACCTGCCGGCCCTCCGTCCGGCGCGCCACAAGTACGACCGCGGCCATGTGCTGGTGCTCGCGGGCGGGCCGGGGCGTGGGGGCGCGGCGCGGATGGCCGCGCGGGCGGCGCTGCGGGTCGGCGCGGGGCTGGTGACGGTGGCCTGCCCGACGGAGGCGCGGACCGAGAACGCCGCCCGCCTCGATGCGATCATGCTCCGCGAGGTCGATGACGCGGGCGATCTCGACCGGCTGCTGGAGGATGCGCGGCTGTCGTCGGTCTGCCTCGGCCCGGGCCTCGGCATCGGCGAGGCGACGCGGGCCTACGTCGCGTCGGCCTGCCGCGGCGGGGCCGAAGGCCGCAAGGTCGTGCTCGACGCCGATGCGCTGACGAGCTTCGAGAGCGATCCGCTTGCGCTGTTCTCCCTGGTGCACCCCATGTGCGTGCTCACGCCGCACGAGGGGGAGTTCGCCCGCCTCTTTCCCGACCTGTCGCAACGGGCACGGGAAGAGGCGGGCCGGTCGAAGGTCGACGCGGCGCGGGACGCGGCCGACCGGGCCGGCTGCACGATCCTGCTCAAGGGCGCCGACACTGTGATCGCCTCGCCCGGCGGTGCCGCCTCGATCCACGCGGCCGCCCATGAGCGCGCGGCACCGTGGCTTGCTAGCGCCGGCGCGGGCGACGTGCTGGCCGGGCTGATCGCGGGCCTGCTCGCGCCGGGCATGGTGACGCAGACACCCCACCCCCAGACCGAGGCCGCCGCCTGGCTGCACGCAGAGGCCGCCCGGTCCTTCGGCCCCGGCCTGATTGCCGAGGACCTGCCAGAAGCCCTGCCGGGCCTGTTCCGGTCGCTCGGTCTCTGACCCGGCAGGGCGCGCGCCTGCCGCCGCTCGGTGCCGGGCGGCGGCTCGGTGCCCTGCGGTGAGACGCGCCCGCAAACCCGTCGCTTGGGCGAATGTCAGCAGCGACCTGGCGACAACCCCGGCCGCCGCGCGCAGGCAGGCGGGCGGACGGCAGGCGGAAGGCAGGCGGGTGGCAGGCAGGCGGGGCGCGCGCTCGATCTCACCAAAGCGCATCGCGTGCGGCGGTGGGTGGGCGGTGCGGGCGCGTGGATCGCGGCGTCCGGGTGAGGCGCAGTGTTCGGAAGTGGCGGTGCGGCCCGGCGGCCGAGGGAAGGGGGGTCAGCCACCGCGCTCGGTGCGCTTGGCCGCCTGCCAGTGCGCCTCCATCTCGTCGAGGCTCGCCCCGGCGGGGCTGCGCCCCTCGGCCGCGAGCGCATCCTCCACCGCGGCGAAGCGGCGGGTGAACTTGGCGTTGGTGCGCCGCAGTGCCGCCTCGGGGTCGACGCCCAGATGGCGGGCGAGGTTGACCACGGCGAACAGCAGGTCGCCCGTCTCGTCCTCCAGCGCGTCGGGGTCGGCGCCCGCCTGCGCCTCGGCGAGCTCTCCCGCCTCCTCGGCGATCTTGGCCAGGACCGCCTTCGGGTCGTCCCAGTCGAAGCCCACGCGCGCCGCCCGCTTCTGCAGCTTGAGCGCGCGGGTCAGCGCCGGCAGCCCCAGCGCCACCCCGTCGAGCACCCGCGTCTCGCCCTTCGCCGCCCGCTCGGCGGCCTTTACCTTCTCCCAGTCCTGCACCTGCTGGTCGGCCGACTTGTCGCGGCTCTCGTCGCCGAAGACGTGGGGATGGCGGGCGACCATCTTGTCGGCGATAGCCTCTGCCACCGTGTCGAAGTCGAACCGCCCCTCCTCGGCCCCCATCCGGGTGAAATAGACCACCTGCAGCAGCAGGTCGCCGAGCTCGCCCTTCAGCTCGCCCCAGGCCTGCCGCTCGATGGCGTCGGCCACCTCGTAGGCCTCCTCGATCGTGTAGGGCGCGATCGTCTCCCATGTCTGCGCGATGTCCCAGGGGCAGCCCGCCTCGGGGTCGCGCAGGCGTGCCATGACGGCGATCAGCCGGTCGATGGGGCGCCCCTCGGGGGGCGGCGCGGGAGGGGACATTGCGCTTCCTGCCTTTTCCGTGTCTGTCTGCGCGGACCTGTCCAGAGAGAGACCGCGCCCCGTGCCCGCCGTCAACCGCATCGCCGCCTTCGCCGACGACATGACCGCGTGGCGCCGGCACCTGCACGCCCACCCCGAGCTCGGCTTCGAGTGCCACGGCACGGCCGGCTTCGTGGCCGAGCGGCTGCGCGAGTTCGGGGTCGACGCGATCCACGAGCGCATCGCCACCTCGGGGGTCGTCGCGCTGATCGAGGGCGCGCGCCCGGGCCCCACCGTGGGCCTGCGCGCCGACATGGACGCGCTGCCCGTTGACGAGGCGACCGGCGCGCCCCACGCCTCGACCGTGCCGGGGCGGATGCATGCCTGCGGCCACGACGGGCACACCGCGATGCTGCTGGGCGCCGCGCGCTATCTCGCCGAGACGCGCGCCTTCGCCGGCCGCGTCGCGCTGATCTTCCAGCCGGCGGAAGAGGCGGGCGGCGGCGGCGGCGTGATGGTGAACGAGGGGATCATGGAGCGCTTCGGGATCGAGGAGGTCTATGCGCTGCACACCGCGCCCGGCCTGCCCGAGGGCCATGTGGCCACCCGGCCCGGCCCCTTCCTCGCCGCGGTCGACACCTTCTTCGTGCATGTCGAGGGCACGGGCGGGCACGCCGCCACCCCCAACGAGACGCGCGACCCGATCCCGGCCGCGCTCGCCATCGGCCAGGCCCTGCCCACCATCGTCTCGCGCAACCGACACGCGGCCGACGAGATGGTGCTGTCGCTCACCCAGGTCCACGCCGGCACGACCGACAACGTGGTGCCGGCCCGCGCCATGCTGAATGGCACGGTGCGCAGCTTCGACGACGCAGTGCGCGACATGGTCGAGCGACGGCTGGGCGAGATCGTGGCGGGCACTGCGGCCGCCTACGGCGTCTCGGCGCGGCTCGACTACATCCGCGAATATCCGGTGGTGGTGAACGACGCCGCCCGCGCCGCCTTCGCCGCCGAGGTCGCCGCCGAAGTCGCCCCCTGCGTCACCGCCGTCGCCCCGCGCGAGATGGGGGCGGAGGATTTCGCCTACATGCTCGCCGCTCGGCCCGGCGCCTTCCTCTTTCTCGGGCAGGGCGAGGGGCCGGGCCTGCACCAGCCTCGCTTCGACTTCAACGACGCCGTCGCGCCGCTCGGCGCCTCGCTCCTCGCCCGCCTCGTCGAGCGCGCCCTGCCGCTCTGAGCGGTGCCGCTCGGCGCTGGCCCGCCCCATCATCCTGGTCCAAATACTCCGGGGGAGGCGCCCGGAACGGGCGACGGGGGTAGCGCCCCGGCCACCCTGACACGTGCCGTCAGGCAAGGGCGTTGACCGAGCGGAACCCCGGAAGGTCTTGATACCGCACGTTAGGAGGCAAGGCTGCACGGGGGCGACGACCTGGAAGGTTCTTCGAGACCTCGTGGCCGTCGCCGAACGGTTGGCGGTGTCACCATGAACGGCCGTGGGAGGCCGCATCCCCGATCAGCCACGCCATCGGAGACCTGAAGCGGGAGCCGGGTCTGCGCCCCGAGCGGCATTGCTGCGACTGCCGGGGCTGGTGCGTCGCGCGCCTCTTGCGTGCAGGAGCGCTGCTCTCCGAAATGGCGGTGCATGAGGGCCGCAGCCGCGAATGCGAAAGCCGGATGCTCTACGTCCACGCCTCGCTCGACGGGCTCAATTCCACCGATCTGCGGGCCCGGCCCGACGCGCCGTCGCCAGCAGCGGATGACCGGACCGGGAGCGCATGGCCCCCATCACATACCGCACGTCCTTGATTTGCCTGGCAGGGGCAGAGGGACTCGAACCCACGACCCTCGGTTTTGGAGACCGATGCTCTACCAACTGAGCTATACCCCTAAGGCCGCTCTCGGCTTAAGAACTCGCCGGGGCGGCGTCAAGCGGATCGGCATGCCTCAGCCGCGGCGGAACACGGTCGCGTAGCGGCGCACCGGGTCGTGGCGGAAGGGCAGGTAGGGCTCGGCGCCCCACGGCACCCGCCACCAGTGCGGCGGCGTATGGGCCCGGCCCTCGCGATGGATGCGGCGCACGTCCTGCGCGAAGGGCGCGAGGCCGGCCTGCGCCGTCAGCCGCGCCCGCAGTTCGAGGTTCATCCCCGCGACCATCAGCACGGCGCGAGGGGCCAGCAGGCCGGTGAGCCCGGCGAAGGCGCGCTCGGCGGCCGGGTCGGGCAGGTGGAACAGCACGTTCTGCGCCACGACCAGCGGCACCGGTCCGAAGCGCGCGCTCAGGCGTGCCGCGTCGAGCAGGTCGGCCTGCTCGACCTCGACACGGGCGCGGATCTCGGGCCGCACGACGAACTCCGCCCCCTCCTCGAGGAACGTGTCGCGCAGGAAGGCGCGGGTCACGAACGGCCCGTGCAGGACCTCGGCGGCGCTGTAGCGCGCGGCGCGCGCCCGGGCCGCCATCCCGGGGTGCAGGTCGGAGGCGCGGATGCGAAAGTCGAGCCCCGGCCGGTGCCGGTGGAGCCAGGACGCGATCGTGTAGGCCTCTGCCCCGTTGGAGCAGGCGAGAAGCACGATCTCGAGCCGTTCGCCGCCGGCACCGCCAGGCCGCAGGAAGTCGATCACCGGGCCGGCGAGCAGGCGCAGCTGCCCGGGCGATCGCAGGAAGGTGGTGTAGGTGTGGCGGTCGGTGTGGCGGCAGCGCCGCAGCATCAGCCGGTAGCGCAGGAGCGCGTAGGGTAGCAGCGGCCCGTCGTAGAGCGCGCGCAGCGCGCGCTCGCCGATGTCAGCGGCCTGCGACCGATCGCCGTCGGCGACTGGCCGGGCGGTGTAGTCACCGTAATCGAGTGTCTCGCTCATGCGTCCCCCGCGCCGGTCGGACGAAGCGATTAGCTCACTGCGCCCCAGTGCCCTAGCGTAATCTGCACTGCGGCGCGTTCTGCCCGGCCTGTTGTGCGGAAGCGGAAACGGTCACGCGGCCGGCGCGGCATTGTTCGTGGAGTGAAAAGCCTCGCCCGGAGAGGGGATTCGCCATGCGGGCGCATCCGGGGTGCGCATGTCAGCGCCGGCCCGTCCCGCCATACTCCTGCACGAGACGGCGCGCCTCGGCGAAGCGGTCGGCCCAGTCGGGCGGCTGCGGGCGCGGCTCGACCGTTTGGCCCGCGCGACGAAGCGAGAGCGCGAGGCCCGCACCCGCCGCCGCGAGGTCTGCCGCGCCGAGGGCGGTCAGTTCGGGCTCGTCCGACACGGTCACGGGCACGCCCAGCGTGTCGGCGAGGACGGCGCAGAACCACGGGTTGCGCGTCATGCCCCCGTCGACCGAGACGGGGCCGGCGAGCGGCTGCACCCGGCCGATGGCGCCCAGCACCTCGGCCGCGCGGAAGGCGACGCCCTCGAGCACGGCCTGCACCAGGTCGCGCGGCCCGGTGTCGAGGGTCATGCCCAGCCACGCGCCCTTGGCCGACCTGTCCCAGTGCGGGCAGCCGAGGCCCGTGAGCGCGGGCACGAAGGACAGCCCGCGCGAGATCGCGGGGGGCGCGTCGAAGGCGGAAATCTCGGCGAAGTCGGAGAAGAGGCCGAGGCCTCGCGCCCAGTTCACCGCGGCCGCGGCGGCGTAGACGCCCCCCTCGAGCGCGTAGGTGGGCGGTGCGTCGCGCTCCGCCCAGGCCACGGTCGGCAGCGGGCCATGCCCGGCCTCGGGGGGTGTGACGCCGCCCACGGCAAGCACGAAGGCGCCGGTGCCAAAGGTGATCTTGGCAGCGCCGGGCGCCGTGCAGCCGTGGCCGCGCAGCGCCGCCTGCTGATCGACGACCGAGGCGGTCAGCGGCAGCCCGCCTGTCCGGCCCAGGTCGCCGGTGGTGGGCACGATGGCGGGCAGCGCCTCGACCGGCACGCCGAACAGGGCGCAGAGCTCGTCGTCCCATGCGCAGGTGGCGAGGTTCATCAGCGAGGTGCGCGAGGCGGTGGTGGGATCGGTCTCGCAGCGCCCTGTGAGGCGATGGCGGAAGAAGGCGTCGGTCGTGCCGAGGCGCAGGCGGCCCGATCGTGCCAGCGCGCGCGCCTCGGGCACGTCGCGCAGGATCCAGCCGAGCTTCGAGGCCGAGAAGTAGGGGTCGAGCGGCAGACCCGCGCCGGCGAGCGTCAGCGTCTCGGCCCCTTCGGCGCGCAGTCGCTCGACCACGGGGGTCGTCCGCTCGTCCTGCCAGACGATGACGGGGGTGATCGCGCGTCCCGTCTGCGCGTCCCAGCCAAGGCAGCTCTCGCCCTGGTTGGCAAGGCCCACGGCGCGGGCGCCGGGCGCGGCGTCGAGGCAGGCAGAGAGGTTGGCGAGCAGCTCCTCGGGGTCGTGCTCCACCCGGCCGGGGCCGGGGTAGGACTGACGGTGCGCGACGGCTCGGGCCACGCGCACCGTGCCGTCCTCGCCCACGATCACCGCGCGGGTGCTGGTGGTGCCCTGGTCGAGCGCGAGAATGGTCATGGCGCGGCCTCCGGGGGCGGGCCCGGTCGCGCTCCGGTGTGCCGGGGCCGATCCCGGCCCGACAGGGCCGACGCGAGACGACCAGCCTCCGGCAGACTGCTCGCCGTGTCGAGACGGCGCGCGGGTGCCGTCATGGCGCGGCCTCCAGCCTGACTTCCGGCGATCCCGTGCCGGCGGGCAGGGGCAGCAGCATCCGCCGCTCCGGCAGGGCGCGGAGGGCACGGGCGGCGGCCTCGTGCCCGTCGACCGACAGCGACAGCCGCCCCGAGGCGGCCCGGGCCGCCCGCATCTGCAGGGTGTCGAGCGCGGGCGAGCAGCCCCCCGCGATGCGCTGCGGCACCACCCAGGCAATCGCGCCCGTGCGGGCGACGCGCCGAACGGCGGGGGGCGGCAGCGCGCCCGCCAGCGCGACGGCCATGGCGCCGGCCACGGCGCGCCCCTCGCCCCAGCACCAGCCCGCCGTCTCGACGGGGCGCAGCAGGTTGCCCGCGGCAAAGATCGCGGGATCGGAGGTGCGGCCGTACTCGTCGACCTCCGGCCCGCCCGTCGCCGGGTCGTAGGTCAGCCCGCCCTCGCGCGACAGCGTCGCCTCGGGCCGGAAGCGGCCGGTCACGATCACTCCGTCCGCCTCGAGCCGCCGCTCGGCCCCGCCCGAGCGCAGCACCACCGCCTCGACCCGCTCGCGCCCCTCGATGGCGGCGAGATCGGTGCCGAGATGCAGGGGGAGGCCGAGCAGGCGCGGCAGCAGGCCCGCCGGGTGCCGGGCGGTGATGCGCGCCCCCGGCTCGACCATCGCCGCGGGCCGGATGCCGGCGTGGCGGCAGGTGAGGATCGCCGAGAAGGCGACGAGCTCGGTGCCGAGGATGACGGGCCGCCGGAAAGGGCGTAGCCCCGCGCCGTAGACGAGGCCCTGCAGGCCGCCGGTGGTGAGCACGCCGCCGGGCTTGGTTCCGCCGATCATCCGGCCCGCCCGCGTCGTCTCGCGGATGCCGGTCGTCAGCAGGACGAGCCGCGCGGCGACCTCGCCCGTGCCGGCGTCGGACGTGACTGTCAGGCGCGGCCCGTCGCGCAGGGCGGTGACGGTGACGCCGGTGGCGATCTGCGCGCCCGCCGCCTCCGCCCGTGCCACCAGCGCCCGGGCGTAGCCGGGGCCGAGCATCGGCCGGCCGAACTCGCGCATGCCATAGGGAGAGTGGCCGCAGAAGCGCGGCACACCGCCCGCCTCGGCCTCGCGCTCGACCACCAGCACGCGCCCCGCGCGCAGGCGGCAGAGCTCGGTCGCGGCGGCCAGCCCCGCCGGGCCGGCCCCGACGATGGCCACGTCGACCTCGGCCGGAATGTCAGCCATTGCCGGCCATGGGCAGGTCGAACGCGCCCGCCGTCATGCGCGCGAGCGGCCCCGAGCAGTGGAAGCCCTGGCAACGCCCCATCGTCACCCGCGTGCGCCGCTTCAGCCCGGAGAGGCTGCGGGCGGGCAGGGGGGCCGACAGCGCCGCCTCGATCTCGCGCCGCGTCACCTGCTCGCAATGGCAGACTATGCCGCCGTTCCCGGCGCTCTCGTGGTCGCGCGGGGCGGCGATCGAGATGTTGCGCATCCTGGGCCAGGCCACCTCGTTCGGCGCCTGCCAGCCATGCCCTGCCTCTTGCGCCAGCCGCAGCACGTGCGAGGCGATGCCGAGCGCGGCGCTCAGCCCCGTCGAGCGGATGCCGCCCACGGTGACGTAGCTGCCGGCCTCGTGCACCGCGATCCGGTAGTCCTTTTCCTCCGTCGCGGGGCGCAGGCCGGCATAGACGGCGGTCACGTCGTGCTCGGCGAGGGCGGGCAGGATCTCTTCTCCCTTCGCGCGCAGGGCGTCGAGCGTGGCATGGTCGAGGGGGGCGTTGGCGCGGTCCTCCTGCTCTTCAGCGGTGGGGCCGACAAGCAGGTTGCCCCAGGCGGTGCGGCAGACGACGATGCCCTTGGTGATCGCTGTCGGCACCGGCAGCAGGATGTGACCCGCGAGCGCCGCCGCCGGCTTGTCGTAGACGACGAACTGGCCCTTGCGCGGCCGAATGGTGAAGTCGCGCCGGCCGATCAGCGCCTCGTCGAGCAGATCGCCGTAGAGCCCCGCCGCGTTGATCACGAGCCGCGCCGAGACCTCGCCCAGGGTTGTGTCGAGCCGCCAGAGGTCGCCGGCCCGCGCCCCGCCCGTCACCGCGCAGCCGCGCAGCACCTCTGCGCCGTGCGCCATCGCCTGCGTCAGGTAGGCGAGCGGCGCCGACCACGGGTCGATCAGCCCCTCGCGCGGAACCCGGAAACTTGCGCGCAGGGTGGGCGCGAGATGCGGCTCGAGCGCCAGCGTCTCGGCGCGGGTGAGGGGGGCGACGTCGCTCACCCCGTTGGCGCGGGCCTTCTCCATCAGCGACGGCAGCGCCGCCTCCTGCGCGTCGGTCCACGCGACGACGAGGGCGCCCGAGCGGATCAGCGGCAGGCCGAGGCGGGCGTGGATCTCGTCGTAGTCACGGTAGCCCTCGGCGATGCAGGCCGCCTCGAGCGAGCCCGGCGGCGCGTCGAAGCCGGTGTGCAGAATGGCGCTGTTGCCCTTCGAGGCGCCGTCGAGGATGTCGACCGCCTTTTCCATCAGCACCACCGAGGCCCCCGCGAGCGCGAAGCGCCGGGCGAGCGCGCAGCCCACCACCCCGCCGCCGACAATGGCCACGTCGAAGGGGCCGCGCGGCACGGCGGACTCGCTGGTCATGGCTCGGTCTCCTTTTGGGCGGACTTTGGCGAAACATGGCACGCGCTGCCCGTTCCGTCAAATTTCGAGGGGTAAAGCTGCCGAAACGGGCAATCCGAGAACCGATAAGGCGTTGACACGGGCATGCGGCCCGGGCTTCGTGGTGCCGGCAGGGGGTGGGCGTGAAACCGCGGGACAGACAGGACAGGATACTCCAGATCGTCCGGCGGGACGGCGCCGCCTCGGTCGAGGCGCTGGCCGAGACCTTCGCGGTGTCGGTCGAGACGGTCCGGCGCGACCTGCACGACCTCGCCTCGACCGGTGCGCTGCACAAGGTGCGCGGCGGAGCACGCCGCATCCGGCTCGCCACCGAGGGCAGCTTCGAGGAGCGGCGGATGGAGCAGGCCGGGGCGAAAGCCGCCATCGCCCGCACGCTGGCCGCCGCAATCGCCCCCGGCGACACGATCTTTCTCGACACCGGCACCACCACGCTCGCCTGCGCCGAGGAGCTGGCCCAGATCGACCGTCTGACCGTCATCACCAACTCGGTCCGCATCGCGCAGCGGCTGGGCGCGGCGGGCGGCACATCGGCGGGGGGCACATCGGCGGGGGGCGGGGCGCGCGTCTTCGTTCTGGGGGGTGCGTGGTCGGCCGACAACGCCGAGACGGTCGGCCCAATGGCCATCGAGCAGATCGGCCGCTTCCAGGCCGACCACGCGGTGCTCGGCGTCGCCGCGATCGACGCCGAGGCCGGCGCGATGGACGCCGATTTCGAGGAGGCGCAGATCGCCCATGCCATGATCGGCCACGCCCGCCACGTCATCGTGCTGGCGCATGCCGAAAAGCACGGGCGGCGCGCGGCCTTCCGTGTCTGCCGACTTGACGAGATCGACGTGCTGGTCTCCGATCGACAGCCAGAGGGGCGCCTCGCCGCCGCGCTGAGGCGCGCGCGCGTCGAGGTCAGGTGCTGAAGGGCGGGCGGGGCGGATGCCACAGGCGATCAGGACGTACGTTCGGGTGGTCGACCGGTTGTCCGATTATGTCGGCATCGTCGCGATGTACCTGATCTTCCTGATGATCGGCATCCTGCTGATGGACGCCGTCACCCGCAACGTGATCGACATCCCCGTGCACTGGGCCATCGAGGCTGCGCAGTTCACGTTGACCGCCTACTACTTCATGGGCGGGGCGATGACGCTGAAGAACGACAGCCACGTGCGGATGGACCTCTTCTACGAGAGCCTGTCGAGGCGCGGAAAGGCCCGGATGGACCTGATCACGATGGTCTGCCTCGCCTTCTACCTGTCGGTGCTGCTGTTCGGCTCGATCTCGTCGCTCGGCTACGCCATCGAGACGGGCGAGCGGCGGTTCTCGATGTGGAACCCCTCGATGATCCCGATCAAGTCGCTGATGGTGGCCTGCATCGCGCTCATGCTGCTCCAGACGATATCGCTGGTGTTCAAGCACTGGGCGACCCTGCGCGAGGAGGCGCCCGCGTGACGAACGAGGCGACCGCGCTTCTGATGTTCGCCTCGATGATGGTGCTGCTGCTCACCGGGCAGCGCGTGTTCGCCGCCATCGGCTTCGTCGCGTCCGGCATGGTCCTGATCCTCTACGGGACGGGCGGCATCGAGATCCCGTTCAGCCAGGCGTTCAAGCTGTTCAACTGGTTCCCGATGCTGACGCTGCCGCTGTTCATCTACATGGGCTACATCCTGTCGGAATCGGGCATCGCCGAAGACCTCTACCGCATGCTGCACGTCTGGTTCGGGCGCATGGCGGGGGGGGCTCGCCATCGGGACGATCCTGCTCATGGTCATCATCTCGGCGATGAACGGGCTGTCGGTCGCCGGCATGGCCATCGGCGCCACCATCGCCCTGCCCGAGATGCTGCGCCGGGGCTACGACAAGATCCTGATCACCGGGGTCGTGCAGGGCGGCTCGTCGCTCGGCATCCTCGTGCCGCCCTCGGTGGTGCTCGTGCTCTACGGCATGATCGCGCGCGAGCCGGTCAGCCAGCTCTGGCTGGCGGGCGTGTTTCCCGGTCTGCTGATGGCGACGATGTTCGGCATCTACATCTACGTGCGCTGCCGTCTCCAGCCCCATCTCGCCCCCACCGTCTCGGACGCCGACCTGAACATGCCGCTGGGCGAGAAGCTCAAGCTCCTGCGCGCGGGCATCCTGCCGTTCCTGATCTTCTTCACCATGACGGGCCTGTTCGTGATGGGGATCACCAGCCTCGTCGAAAGCGCGGCCGTCGGCGCCACGGCCGCCACGCTCGCCGCCATCGCCAAGGGGCGGATGAGCTTTCGCCTGCTGCACGAGACGGCGAGGAAGACGCTGGCGATCTCGTGCATGTTCCTCTGGCTGATCCTCGCCGCGCTCGCCTTCGGCGCGGTGTTCGACGGCCTCGGCGCGGTGCGCGCCATCGAGGACCTGTTCATCAACAACTGGGAGCTGACGCCGTGGCAGGTGATCATCATGATGCAGCTCAGCTTCATCGTGATGGGCATGTTCCTCGACGATACCGCCATGCTGGTGATCGTCGCGCCGCTCTACGTGCCGCTGGTGCGCCTGCTCGACCTCGGCTTCGATAACACGCTGATCTGGTTCGGCATCCTCTACACGATGACTTGCCAGATCGCCTACATCACGCCGCCCTTCGGCTACAACCTGTTCCTGATGCGCTCGCTCGCCCCGCCCGAGATCCGGCTGCTCGACATCTACAGGTCGATCTGGCCCTTCGTGCTGATGATGGCGGCGACGATCGCCCTGGTGATGATGTTTCCGCAGATCGCGCTCTGGCTGCCCGAGACCGTGAGCGTGAGATGAGACGTCGAGCGACCCCAGAACGGCCCGCCAAGAGGCCGCCCCCGTCAACAGAGGAGTGACAGCCATGTCCGACCCCAAGCCCAAATCCCCCTCCGAGCGCATCCTCGCCACGCGGCGGAGCTTCCTGAAGAAGGCCGGCCTCGGCGCCGGCGCGGCCGCCGCCGGCACGCTGGCCGCGCCCGCCATCGTCAAGGCGCAGGCCCCGATCCGCTGGCGCCTGCAGACCTATTCGGGCGCACCGCTCGGCGCCCACGTGATCAAGCCGCAAATCGATGCCTTCAATGCCGCGGCCAACGGCGAGATGGAGATCGAACTCTACTACGCCGACCAGCTCGTGCCCACGGGCGAGCTGTTCCGCGCGCTGCAGAACGGCACGCTGGACGCCGTGCAGTCCGACGAGGCCACGATGGCCTCGCCGGTCGATATCTCCGTGTTCGGCGGCTACTTCCCCTTCGCCACGCGCTACAGCCTCGATGTGGCGTCGATGTTCATGTATTACGGCCTCGACGAGATCTGGAACGAGGCCTACTCGGAGGTCGACAACGTCACTTGGCTCTCGACCGGCGCGTGGGATCCACTTCATGTCTTTACCGTCGACAAGCCGATCCGCTCGCTCGAAGACATGCGCGGCCTGCGCGTGTTCGGCGTGCCGACGGCGGGCCGGTTCCTCAGCCGCTATGGCCTGATCCCGGTCACCGTGCCGTGGGACGACGTGGAAGTCGCGATGCGCACCGGCGAGCTCGACGGCGTGGCGTGGTGCGGCTTCACCGAGGCCTACGAGGTCGGCTGGGCCGACGTGTGCAACTACGCGCTGACCAACTCGGTCACCGGCGCATGGTTCGGCAGCTATTTCGCCAACACCGAGAGCTGGAACGCCGTGCCGCCCCACCTGCAGCAACTCTACCGCTCCACCATCGACCAGTCGCACTACTACCGCGCCGTCTGGTACTGGGGCGGCGAGGCGCAGCTGCGCACCGAGGGCGAGAAGATGGAGCTGACCTCGATCCCGTCCGAGGAATGGGCGCAGGTCGTCTCCGACGCCTCCGAGTTCTGGGACGAGATCGCTGCCTCGTCGGATCGCGCCGGCCGCGTGGTGCAGATCTTCAAGGACTACGCCGCCGCGCAGGAGGCCGCCGGCTACCCCTACCGCTGAGCCTCGGCTCCGGCAAAGCACGGGGCGGGGCGCCATGCGCGCTCCGCCCTTCCTCGTGACAGAGGCCGCGCGACGCGGCGAGACGGAAAGACCCCAGCATGCCCGCCAACCTGACCTTCGAGGCGCTCCAGGACGCCGTCGCCGCCGGCGAGATCGACACCGTGCTGACCTGCATCACCGACATGCAGGGGCGGCTGATGGGCAAGCGCTTCCACGCTGCGCATTTCGTCGATGGCGGCCACGACGAGACGCATGGCTGCGACTACCTGCTGGCCACCGATATCGAGATGGTCACGGTGCCAGGCTATGCCGCGTCGAGCTGGGAGCGGGGCTACGGCGACTATGTGCACAAGCCCGACCTCGCCACGCTGCGCCGGGTGCCCTGGCTGCCGGGAACGGCGATGGTGATGTGCGACGTGCTCGACCACCACACCCACTCCGAGGTGCCCCACGCCCCCCGCGCCGTGCTCAAGCGGCAGGTGGCGCGGGCGCGCGAGATGGGCTTCGACGCGATGTTCGCCACCGAGCTCGAGTTCTTCCTGTTCGAGAAGAGCTTCGACGCGCTGTGGGACGAGGGATACCGCGAGCTGCAGACGCTCGGGCGCTACAATCTCGACTACGCGATCATGGGCACGACCAAGGAAGAAACCGTGATGCGGGCCATCCGCAACGGCCTCTACGGCGCGGGCATCCCGGTGGAGAATTCCAAGGGCGAGGCCGAGGCGGGGCAGGAAGAGATCAACGTGCGCTATTCCGATGCGCTCGACACCGCCGACATGCACGCCATCGTCAAGACGGGCGTGAAGGAGATCGCCAATGCCCACGGCCGCGCCTGCACCTTCATGGCGAAATACGCGACCGACCGGGCGGGATCGTCGGCGCACGTCCACCAGTCGCTGTGGCAGGGGGGAACGCCCGCGTTCTTCGACCCGGACGCGCCGCACGGCATGTCGGCCACGATGAGATCCTACCTCGCGGGCCTGTTGGAGCACGCCGCGGCGACGACCTGTTTCCTCGCGCCTTATGTCAATTCCTACAAGCGGTTCACCGAGGGTCTGTTCGCGCCGACCAAGTCCGTCTGGTCGACCGACAACCGCACCGCGGGCTACCGCGTCTGCGGGGAGGGCACGAAGGCCGTGCGCGTCGAGTGCCGCGTGGGCGGTGCCGACCTCAACCCCTATCTCGCCGTCGCGGGCCAGCTCGCCGCGGGCCTCGACGGCATCGAGCGGAGCCTAGAGCTCGAGCCGGAGCTGTCTGGCGACATGTACCAGGCGCAAGACGCCCGCGAGGTGCCCCGGACGCTCCGCGACGCGGCCGAGGCGATGGCGGGCTCCGACATGCTGCGCCGTGCCATGGGCGACGCGGTGATCGACCACTACCATCGCGCGGCACTTTGGGAGATATCCGAGGCCGACCGAGTCGTCACCGACTGGGACGTGAAGCGCGGCTTCGAGCGGGCCTGACCCACCGGGAGATACCGATGACCAGAATGATCCAGTGCGTCTCGCCCGTCGACGGGCGGGTCTATGCAGAGCGTCCGGCGCTCGCGCCCGAGGCGGCCGACGACGCCGTGGCGCGGGCCAGGGCGGCGCAGGGCGCATGGGCTGCCCTGCCGCTCGGCGAACGGGTCGAGAAGGTGCGCGCGGGCGTCGCCGCGCTGAAGGACGCGCGCGAGGCCATCGTGGAAGAGCTCGCCTGGCAGATGGGCCGACCGGTGCGCTTCGGCGGCGAGTTCGGCGGCATCGACGAGCGGGCCGACTACATGGCCGGCATCGCCGAAGAGGCGCTGGCGCCGATGATCGCCGAAAGCTCCGACGGCTTCGAGCGGCGGATCGAGCGCGCGCCGCAGGGCGTCGTCTTTGTCATCGCGCCGTGGAACTACCCCTACCTGACCGCCCTCAACACCATCGTGCCCGCGCTGATCGCGGGCAACTCGGTGGTGCTCAAGCACGCGAGCCAGACCCTGCTGGCGGGCGAGCGCATCGCCGAGGCGCTGCACAAGGGCGGCGTGCCCGAGGACGTGTTCCAGACCGTCGTGCTCGACCACGCGGGCACCGAGCGGCTGATCGCCGCCCGTGCCTTCGACTTCGTCAACTTCACCGGCTCGGTCGCGGGGGGGCGCGCCATCGAGCGCGCCGCCGCGGGCACCTTCACCGCCACGGGGCTGGAGCTCGGCGGCAAGGATCCGGGCTATGTCATGGAGGATGCCGACCTCGACTGGGCGGTCGACGTGCTGATGGACGGCGCGATGTTCAATTCGGGCCAGTGCTGCTGCGGGATCGAGCGCATCTACGTCCACAGGCGCCACTACGACAATTTCGTGGAACGGGCGGTGGACTTCGTCAACAAGCTCAGGCTCGGCAACCCGCTGGACGAGGAGACGACGCTGGGGCCGATGGCCCATGCCCGCTTCGCGGCCACCGTGCGCGAGCAGACGGAAGCGGCGGTGGCAGCCGGCGCCACGCCCCTGATCGAGCGGCAGAACTTCCCGCAGGACGACGGCGGTGCCTACCTGATGCCGCAGGTTCTGGTGGGCGTCGACCACTCGATGCGCGTGATGCGGGAAGAGAGCTTCGGCCCCGTCGTCGGCATCATGCCGGTCGAGGGCGACGACGAGGCGCTCGCGCTGATGAACGACAGCGACTACGGCCTGACCGCCTCGTTCTGGACGGCCGACCCCGAGCGTGCGCTGGCGCTGGGCCGCAGGATCGAGACCGGCACCGTCTTTCTCAACCGGGCCGACTACGTCGACCCGGCGGTGTGCTGGACGGGCTGCAAGGATACCGGGCGGGGCGGCGCGATGTCGGTCTTGGGCTACCACGCGGTGACGCGCCCGCGCTCCTACCATCTAAGAAAGGTCAAGGGATGATCCTGACGGCCAACTGGTCCTACCCCACGGCGATCCGCTTCGGCGCGGGGCGCTTGGCCGAGTTGCCCGCCGCCTGTGCCGAGGCGGGCATCGCCCGGCCCCTGCTGGTCACCGACCGCGGGCTTGCGGCGCTCGAGATCACCGCCCGCGCGCGCGACATCCTCGACGCCGCCGGCCTAGGCCGCGCGATCTTCGCCGAGGTCGACGCGAACCCGACAGAGGCGAACCTCGAGGCGGGGCTGACGGTCTACCGCGAGGGCGGACATGACGGGGTGGTGGCCTTCGGCGGCGGCTCGGGTCTCGACCTCGGCAAGATGGTCGCCTTCATGGCGGGTCAGACCCGACCGCTTTGGGATTTCGAGGATATCGGCGACTGGTGGACGCGGGCCGACCCCGCCGGCATCGCCCCCATCGTCGCCGTGCCCACGACCGCCGGCACCGGCTCGGAGGTGGGGCGCGCGAGCGTCATCACCAATTCCGAGACGCACGTGAAAAAGATCATCTTTCACCCGCGCGTGCTGCCCGGTGTGGTCATCGCCGACCCCGAGCTGACCGTGGGCATGCCCCGATGGATCACCGCCGGCACTGGGATGGATGCCTTTGCCCATTGTCTCGAGGCGTATTGCTCGCCGCATTTCCACCCGATGAGCCACGGCATCGCGCTCGAGGGGCTGCGGCTCGTCAACGAATATTTGCCGCGCGCCTACGCCGATGGCTCGGATATCGAGGCGCGGGGGCAGATGATGGCCGCGGCGGCGATGGGCGCGGTCGCCTTCCAGAAGGGGCTGGGCGCGATCCACGCGCTCTCGCACCCGGTCGGTGCGGTGTTCGACACCCATCACGGCACGACCAACGCGGTGGTGATGCCCGCCGTTCTCGCCTTCAACCGGCCGGCGGTCGAGGGCAAGCTGGCGCAGGCGGCGGCCTATCTCGGCATTCCGGGCGGGTTCGAGGGCTTCGCCGCGCGGGTGCGCGAGCTGAACACGCTCTTCGCCATGCCCGATGGCCTCGCCGCGATGGGTGTCGATGCCGGCCGGGTGGACGAGCTGACGGCGATGGCGCTGGAAGACCCCAGCGTCGGCGGCAATCCGGTGCCGATGACGGCCGAGACCACGCGCGCCCTGTTCCTCGCCGCGATGTGAGGGCGCCCCCGGTGAGAGACTGAACGCGCCGGGTGGAGCGGAAGGCGCGGCGCCCGTGCCCCGCGAGGGCGCATGCGGGCGCCCACCCCCGTGCGAGGCAGGCGCGGCCCTCCCGCGTGCCGACCCGTGGGCACACGACGTCACCCATGCATCCCCCTGGGCAGGGCATGCGTTGACGGGGCGGCCGCAGGCAGAACGGTGCGCGTGGCAGCCGGGCCCCTTCGACTCGAGAGCGGGCGTTTGGCGCGAACGAGCACTCGCGCGCCCCGCGGTGGCACGGCCGCGGCGCCCTCGCCGCTTTCCGGACAGGCAAGGCCGGCCCGCTTCCCCTCTCGTCGAGCAGATGCGATCGGACGCGCCTTGCTGAAGGGCCGCGCCGCGCTACCCTGATATTTGTGAGTTGACGGCTGGGCCGTGACTCCGCAGCGTGCCGATATCGGGCGTCCGCGATCGGGCCGCCGCGCCTCGAGGCGGCGGCGCACTGACTGCAGAGACGACAGACTGCCGGGAACAGACCCGGCCCGGCAGCGTCTTGGCCCTGAATGCAACCCGAAAGGAGCTGCGATCGCCCCATGAGCGAGCCCTCCATATTCGACGAGTTCCATACCCGCTTCACGCGCCGCCAGATGCGCGAGATGAGCCTGCCCGACTACCTCGCAGCCTGTCGCGACGACCCGTCCCTCTATGCCGGCGCGGCAGAGCGTCTGCTCGCCGCCATAGGCGAGCCCGAGATCGTCGACACGTCGAAGGACGACAGGCTCGGCCGCATCTTCCAGAACCGCACGATCCGGCGCTACCCGGCCTTCGACGACTTCTACGGCCTCGAAGAGACGATCGAGCGGCTCGTCGCCTTCCTCCGCCACGCCGCGCAGGGGCTCGAGGAACGCAAGCAGATCCTCTACCTGCTCGGCCCGGTGGGCGGCGGAAAGTCGTCGCTCGCCGAGCGCATGAAGCAGTTGATGGAAGAGCAGCCGATCTACGTGCTCAAGGCCGGCGATCGGGTGAGCCCGATCTACGAAAGCCCGCTCGGCCTCTTCGACCCCGAGCGTGACGGCGCCCGGCTGGAGCGCGAGTTCGGCATCCCGCGCCGCCGCCTGCCCGGCATGTGTTCGCCCTGGGCGATCAAGCGGCTCGACGAGTTCGACGGCGACATCTCGCGCTTTACCGTCGTCCAGCTCCACCCCTCGAAGCTGCGCCAGATCGGCGTCGCCAAGGCCGAGCCGGGCGACGAGAACAACCAGGACATCTCGACGCTCGTCGGCCGCCCCGACATCCGCAAGCTGGAGTTCTTCAGCCAGGACGACCCCGACGCCTACTCCTATTCCGGCGCGCTCAACCTGACGACACAGGGCCTGCTCGAGTTCGTCGAGATGTTCAAGGCGCCGCAGAAGATGCTCCACCCGCTGCTGACTGCCACGCAGGAGCGCAACTACGTCGGCTCGGAAAACCTCGGCGCGATTCCCTTCCAGGGGATCATCATGGCGCATTCCAACGAGTCGGAATGGCGCGCCTTCCGCGGCAACCGCAACAACGAGGCGTTTCTCGACCGGATCAGCCTGATCCGCGTGCCCTACTGCCTGCGCGTCGACGAGGAGGCGAGGATTTACCGCAAGCTCCTTGCCCAGTCGGAGCTTTCGGAGGCGCCGTGCGCACCGGATACGCTCGAGATGATGGCGCGCTTCTCGGTGCTGACCCGCCTCAAGCCGCACGAGAACTCGTCGCTCTACGCCAAGATGCAGGTCTACAACGGGCAGGATCTCAAGGGCTCCGACCCGCAAGCGCGCACCGTGCTCGAATACCGCGACGCCGCCGGCATCGACGAGGGCATGGCCGGCACCTCGACGCGGTTCGCCTACAAGGTGCTGTCGGAGACGTTCAACTTCGACACCGCCGAGATCTCGGCCGACCCGGTGCACCTGATGTACGTGCTCGAGCAGGCGCTCCGCCGCGAGCAGATGGACGAGGAAACAGAGGCGAGATACGTCGCGCTCATCAAGGAAGAGCTCGCGCCGCGCTACGCCTCCTACATCGGCAAGGAGATCCAGAAGGCGTATCTGGAGAGCTACGAGGAATACGGGCAGAACCTGTTCGACCGCTACATCGCCTACGCCGATGCGTGGGTCGAGGGTCAGGACTACAAGGATCCCGATACCGGCCAGCTCTTCGACCCCGAAGTGCTCGACCGCGAGCTGCAGAAGACCGAGCGGCCCGCCGGCATCCGCAACCCGCGCGACTTCCGCAACGAGGTGGTCAAATATGCCCTGCGCCAGCGAGCCTACAACGAGGGCAAGAACCCGCGCTGGACATCCTACGAGAAGATCCGCGACGTGATCGAGCAGCGGATGTTCAGCCAGATCGAGGAATTGCTGCCGGTGATCTCGTTCGATTCGAAGCAGGACGAGGAAAGCGCGGAAAAGCACCACGCCTTCCTCGCCCGGATGGTCGAGCGCGGCTACACCGAGCGACAGGTGCGCCGGCTTGTGGAATGGTACATGCGGATGCGCGACGCGGGCTGACGCGCCCGGGGCAAACAGCCTCCGCGGGGTGAAGGAAAGGGAAGACCGATCGGCTCCATGCACATCGTCGACCGCCGGCAGAACCCGTCGGGTCGCAACCTCGGTAATCGCCAGCGCTTCATCAACCGCGCCCGGTCGCGGCTGCGCAAGGCGGTGCGCGACAACATCCTCGAGCGCAGCATCGAGGACACGAGTTCGGGCGAGCGCGTGGTGATCCCCGCCGACGACATCCACGAGCCCGAGTTCCGCCGCGACGAGAGCACCGGCCGCCGCGTGGGCGTGCTGCCGGGCAACCGCGCGTTCCGTGAGGGCGACACGATCCCCCGGCCCCGGGGCGGGGGCGGCGGGGCAGGGGGGCGCGAGGGCAGCGCCGAGGGCGAGGGCGAGGACGGCTTCGCCTTCATGCTGACGCGCGACGAGTTCCTCGACCTCGTCTTCGAGGATCTCGCGCTGCCCGACCTCGTGAAGAAGAAGCTCAGGGCCGAGCAAAGCTCGAAGCCCTACCGCGCGGGTTTCAGCCCCTCCGGCCCCCCGAGCCGTCTCAACCTGATGCGCTCGCTCCGCCGTTCGATGGTGCGCCGCGCCGCGCTCGGCCGCCCCCGCCCCGAGGCGGTGGCCGAGCTCGAGGCGGAACTTGCCCGCCTCGAGTCGGGCGAGATCGTCCCGGCCGACGGAAGCGCCGCGAAGGCCCGCATCGCGGAGTTGCGCGACGCGCTCGACCGCGCCCGGCGCAAGCGTGCGGCCGTGCCCTGGCTCGACCCGATGGACCTGCGCTTCAACCGGCTGGAGCGGCGGCCCGAGCCGGTGGCCCGCGCGGTGATGTTCTGCCTGATGGATGTCTCGGCCTCGATGGACGAGGAGATGAAGGGGCTGGCCAAGCGCTTCTTCCTGCTCCTGCACCTCTTCCTCGAGCGGCATTACGAGCATGTCGAGGTCGTCTTCATCCGCCATACGCAGCGCGCCGAAGAGGTCGACGAGCGCACCTTCTTCGAGGACAGGCAGACCGGCGGCACGGTCGTCTCGAGCGCCTTGCGCGAGATGATCCGCATCCGCGATGCGCGCTACCCGCCCGACGACTACAACCTCTACGTCGCGCAGGCCTCCGACGGCGACGACGTGCCGGGCGACGTCGAGACCTGCATCGAGCTTCTGACCGACGACATCCTGCCCTCCGTGCAATACATGGCCTATGTCGAGATCCTGTCGCAGCGCGGCCAGCCCGGCTTTGCCATCCCGCGTGAGAGCGACCTGTGGCAGGGCTACGCCCCCATCGCGCAGGTGCATCCCGCGCTCGCCCTGCGCCGCATCGCCCAGCCGCGCGACATCTTCCCCGTGTTCCGCGACCTGTTCCGCCGCGAGGGCGTGGCCGAATGACCGAGAAGCGCGAAAGACAGGCGGCCCGCGGCGCGACGGGAAAGGCGCCGGCAAAGCGGAAGACGACGAGCGCGGCGCCGGCCACGGCCACGGCCACCGGCGATTTGCTCTTCGAGGGTCCGGCGTGGAGTTTCGAGACGCTTGCGCGCACCCACGACGCCATCGAGGAGATCGCGCGCGGCGAGCTGGG
The DNA here is from genome assembly GCA_001314685.1 of Rhodobacteraceae bacterium HLUCCA09. Classification (GTDB taxonomy): domain Bacteria; phylum Pseudomonadota; class Alphaproteobacteria; order Rhodobacterales; family Rhodobacteraceae; genus HLUCCA09. The sequence continues at coordinate 6,880 of LJNT01000164.1, read as the reverse complement.
CCTCGACCCCTACCCGACGCGGCTCGAGGTCGTCAGCTCCGAGCAGATGCTCGACGCCTACGCCGCCACCGGCATGCCGGTGATGTATCCGCACTGGTCGTTCGGCAAGCGCTTCGCCCGTCAGGAGATGCTCTACCGCAAGGGCTTCCAGCAGCTCGCGCTCGAGATCGTCATCAACTCCAACCCGAGTCTCTGCTACATCATGGAGGACAACACGATGGCCGCGCAGGCCACCGTGATCGCCCACGCCGCCATCGGTCACAATCACTTTTTCCGGCACAACCACGTCTTCCGCGAGTGGACGGATGCCGACACCGTGCTCGACGAGCTGCGCCACGCCCGCCGCTTCGTCATGGACTGCGAGGAGCGGCACGGGCGGCCGGCGGTGGAGGAGGTGCTCGACGCGGCCCACGCGCTCCTCTCCCACGGGGTCGACCGCGCCGGGCGGGGCGAACGGCCCGACCCTGTGGCGACACGCGCACGACTGGCCGAGCGGGCGCGGCAGCAAAGGCTCGCGGCGCAGGACCTGTGGCTGCGCACCGTGCCCTCCCGCGCCGAGCCGCCCGAGGAGGGCACGGCGGTGGCCGAGCGGCGCGCGATGGGCCTGCCCGAGGAGAACCTTCTGCTGTTCCTCGAAAACCATGCGCCGCTGCTCGATGCATGGCAGCGCGAGCTTCTGCGGATCGTGCGCTGGCTGGCCACCTATTTCGAGCCGCAGCGCCAGACCAAGCTGATGAATGAGGGGTGCGCCACCTGGTGCCATTTCGAGATCATGCAGCGCCTGCGCGACCGCGGCCGGATCGGCGACGGCGCAATGCTCGAGTTTCTCGACCTGCATTCGATGGTGGTGGCACAGCCCTCCTTCGACGCGCAGGGCTACGGCGGCCTCAACCCCTATGCGCTGGGCTTTGCCATGATGCGCGACATCGTCCGCGTCTGCACCGAGCCCACCGAGGAAGACGCCGCCTGGTTCCCCGACATCGCCGGCAACGCGCGGCCCGTCGAGACACTGCGCCACGCCTGGGCCGAGTTCCGCGACGAGAGCTTCGTGCGGCAGTATCTCTCGCCCCGGCTGATCCGCGAGTGGCGCCTCTTCGCACTTTGCGACGATGCCGCGGCGCCGGCCCTGCGCGTCGAGGCGATCCACGACGACGAGGGCTATCGCCGGATCGTTCGCGCGCTGGCCGACCAGTACGACCCCGCCGCCCAGACGCCCGCGATCGAGGTGACGGGCGCCGACATGCGCGGCGAGCGTGTGCTGCACCTGCGCCATGCCGTGCAGGACGGCCGCGTGCTCGACCCGCTCGAGGTGCGGCGCACGCTGCGCCATGTCCAGCGGCTCTGGGGCTACGCCGTGCACCTGACCGAGCGGGACGCCGAGACCGACGCCGAGCTCGCCGTCTACCGCAGCGACGCGGCCTGAGCCGCCGGGCGACGTAGCGGGAACCGGCGCGCGCGCCGTCCGCCGCGGCCCTTCGGCGGGGGCATCCTTGTCGTTGCCCGCCCCCGCCCCGCCCCTGCGATGTCGGGTCGGAAGCCTGCAAATTGCGCGCTTCTGGCAGGAATCCGACGCGGCCCGTCGAAATCCGGCGAGCGCGCGGCCGGGGGCCATGTCACATCTTCCCTGTGGGCGTGGTGCGGACGCCGCGGTGGAGACACCCGGATGGGAGGCAAGAAGGCGAACCCCGCCAGACCGTCGAAGCCGGGCGGCAGGACCGGCACCTGGGCCTGACCCGGCGTGTGCCCGCTCCCCGGTCCGCGCCGACGACGCTGCCGCTGTCCCACCGAAGGCGCGGGGCGGGGGGAACGACCCGGGGAGGAGGAGGGTCGCCGGCCCGCGCGACTTCCTGCGCGGGCCGGCGATACCGACGCTCGCCGGGGCCGCGGCTCACGGCCCCGCCACCACCCCGCGGTCCATCAGCGCGGCGATCTCGCCCGACGACAGGCCCGCCACGTCGGCCAGCACCTCCTCCGTGTGTTCGCCGAGCAGGGGCGCCCGCACCGGCGCCTCGCGTGGATGCGCCCCGAAGCTGACCGGAGTGCCCGGCACGGGGTAGCTGCCGATGCCGGGCTGCTCCACCTCTGCCATCATCGGGTTGTCCGTCGACAGGTCGGGATCCTCCCGCACGGCGCGGGCGAAGCTGCGGAACTCTGACCAGGTGCAGCCCTGTGCCTCGAGCGCCTCGGCCACCTCCGCCAGACCGCGCACGGCGAACCACGGTGCGAGCAGCGCCGTGATCTCGTGGCGCAGGCGAAAGCGCGCGCCCTCGTCCCTCAGGGGCAGGCCCGTCCGCTGCTCCAGCGCCTCCATCGCCTTGCCCGTGCCGGTCGCCGCGACGAGCCCGCGCCACTGCCGGTCGGTCAGCCCGATCACCATGACGCGCGCCCCGTCGGCCAGCACGAAATCCTGCCCGTAGGCGCCGTAGAGCGCGTTTCCCGATCGTGGCCGGTCGACGCCGTTCACCAGCACCTCGCCCACGATCCCGAGGTGCCCAAGCATCGCCGCCGCGACGTCCTTGAGCGCAAGAACCACCTCCTGGCCCTTGCCCGTCTTCAGCCGATGCCGCTCGGCGGCGAGGAGCGAGGACACGGCGAGGTTGCCCGCGATGCAGTCCCACGCGGGCAGGACATGCGCCACCGGCTCGTCCGACCCTTCCGGCCCCGTCGCCATCGGAAAGCCCAGCGCGGGGTTCACCGAGTAGTCGACCGCCGGGTTGCCGTGCCGGTCGCCGAGCAGGGTGACGGTCACGAGGTCGGGGCGATGGGCCGAGAGCGTCTCGTGATCCATCCAGCCGCGCACGCGCAGGTTCGTCAGGAACAGCCCGGCCTCGTCGCCCGGCGCGGTGACCAGCCGCGTGACCAGCTCGCGCCCCTCGTCGGACTTCATGTTCACGGCGACCGATTTCTTGCCCTTGTTCAGCCCCGCCCAGAACAGCGACCGCCCCTCGCGCGTGACCGGCCAGCGGCCCGCGTCGAGCCCGCCCTCGAGCCGGTCGAACCGGATCACCTCGGCGCCCATCTGAGCCAGCGTCATCCCCGCCAGCGGGATCGCCACGAAGGCCGAGCCCTCGACCACGCGCATGCCCGACAGGACGCCCATCACGCCCACTCCGCCCTGACCTGCATGCCCTGATGCCCGCCATGCTCGGGCAGCGTCGCAGTGCACAAGCTCATCGCGGCCCCCTCGTCCACCCCGATCAGCCGCAGCGGCTGGTGCTCGAACATCGGATGCACGCCTCGGTGCGACAGCGAAACGGGACGCGCCCCACCCCGGTGCCGGACGGCCCGTTCGATCAGCAAGGTCGCCTGAAGTGGCCCGTGCACGATCAGCCCCGGGTAATTCTCCACCCGCGTGGTGAACTCCCGGTCGAAGTGGATCTTGTGGCCGTTGAACGTGGCCGCCGAGTAGCGGAACAGGCGGACGCTATCGACCGCCACGGCCTCGTCGAACACCGCCCCCTCGGGAGCGGGGCGCGGCCGGGGCGGCTGGTATGTGTCGGGGATGGCGAGATAGATGATCTGCTGGCTCTCCTCGATCGCCAGCCCCCCCTCGCCCGAGATCGCGTGCTCGAGCGAGACGAGGGCGAGAGGCCCCGAATCGCCCCGTTTCCACTCCACCCCGGTGATCTCCGACCGCTTGGTCAGTCGCTCGCCGACGTGCAGGGGGCGCCGGAAGCGCAGCTTGCCGCCCGCCCACATGCGCCGGCCAAGGCCCAGATCGGGCAGGAAGGCACCGGGCACCGGGTGCCCGTCCGGCCCCAGCCCCTCCATCGGCGTGTCCTGCGGAAAGCCGGCCCAGTGCCAGAGCGGCGGCAGCACGTCGCCCTCTGCCAGTGCCCCGGCATGCCAGCCGGGGCGGATCGTGGCGCCGAGCATGTTGGCGAGCACCTCGGTCACGCCGCCCGACCTCTCGCGCACACGGCCCACGGCTTCCTGTCCTGCCGCCTCCGCCGTCTCGGCTCTGCCCATCCGCCCCTCCCTGGGTAACATATCGTCTTTTTGCGATGCCTGGCGGTAATGATATTGCCAAGTTGCAGTGTCAATCGCGGATCGCCGGCCTGCGCGCACCTCGACTTCGCCATCGGCCCGCCCGCCCCCGGCGATCCCTCGCCTGCGCGCGGCTCCGGGTCGCGCCCCGGCCCGCCCCATCATCTTGGCCGAAATACTCCGGGGGAGTCGGCCCGGAACGGGCCGACGGGGGCGGCGCCCCCGGCCAGCGTCAGCCGTAATGCGCCACGGGCGTGCCGGCGATGGCCGACATGTTGAGCAACCCGCGTGCGGTGATCGAGGGGGTGACCACGTGGGCAGTGTTGCCCATCCCCATCAGGATCGGTCCTACCTCGAGCCCCCCGGCCTTCATCTTGAGCACGTTGCGCACGCCCGAGGCGGCGTCGGCCGTGGCGAAGATCAGCACGTTCGCGGTCCCGTCCAGGCGGCTGTCGGGCAGAAGGCGCGCGCGCAGCAGCGGGTCGAGTGCGGAATCGACGTGCATCTCGCCCTCGAACTCGAAGTTCGCCTCGCGCGCGTCGAGGATCTCCAGCGCCGCGCGCATCCGCCGCCCCGAGTCGCTGTCCATGTTGCCGAACTGCGAGTGCGAGCACAGGGCCACCTTGGGCACGAGGCCGAAACGGCGCACATGCCGCGCCGCGCCGATGGCGCTCTCGGCGATCTCTTCGGGCGACGGCGTCTGGTGCACCTGCGTGTCGGCGATGAACAGCGGCCCGTCCTCGAGGATCATCATCGACAGCGCGCCCACCGGCCGGCGGCCCGACTGCGCGAGTACCTGGCGGACGTAGTTCAGATGCCACAGGAACTGGCCGAACGTGCCGCAGATCATGCTTTCGGCCTCGCCACGGTGGACCATCACCGCCGCGATGGCGGTGGTGTTGGTGCGCATGATCGCGCGGGCAAGGTCGGGCGTCACGCCGCGCCGGCACATGATCCGGTGATACGTCTCCCAGTATTCGCGGTAGCGGGGATCGTCCTCGGGGTTCACGAGGTCTACGTCGCGGCCGGGGCGGATCGTCAGCCCGTGCTGCTCGCAGCGGCTCTCCACGACGCGGGGGCGCCCGATCAGGATCGGCTGCTCCGTCGTCTCCTCCAGGATCGCCTGCGCGGCGCGCAGCACCCGCTCGTCCTCGCCCTCGGCGAAGACGATGCGGTGCGCGGCCTGGCGCGCGGCCTCGAACACCGGGCGCATGAGCAGCGCCGACTTGAAGACCGAGCCGTCGAGGCGGGCACGGTAGCTCTCCATGTCGTCGATCGGACGGGTCGCCACGCCCGAGTCCATCGCCGCCTGCGCGACGGCCGAGGCCACGACGCCGATCAGGCGGGGGTCGAAGGGTTTGGGGATCAGGTAGTCGCGCCCGAAGGTCAGCCGCTCGCCCTGGTAGGCGGCGGCCGCCTCGGCGCTCGTCGTGGCGCGGGCGAGCGCGGCGATCCCCTCGATGCAGCCGATCTGCATGGCGTCGTTGATCTCGGTCGCGCCCACGTCGAGGGCCCCGCGGAAGATGAAGGGAAAGCACAGGACGTTGTTGACCTGGTTGGGGTAATCCGACCGCCCCGTGGCGATGATCGCATCGGGCTTTACCCTGCGCGCGGCGTCGGGGTGGATCTCGGGCGTGGGGTTGGCGAGCGCGAAGAGGATCGGCGGGTCGGCCATCTTCGCGACCATCTCGGGGCTCAGCACGTCCGGGCCCGACAGGCCGAGGAACAGGTCGGCTCCCTCGATGACATCATCGAGCGTGCGCAGGTGGGTCGCCTGCGCATAGGCCGCCTTCTGCTCGGTCATGTCGACCTCGCGGCCCTCGTGCACCAGCCCGTGGATGTCGCAGAGCCAGACGTTCTCGCGCCGCACCCCCAGCTTGAGCAGCATGTTGAGGCAGGCGATCCCGGCCGCGCCGCCCCCCGTCGAGACCACCTTGATCTCGTCCCAACGCTTGCCGGCCACGCAGAGCGCGTTCGTCGCCGCCGCGCCCACGACGATGGCCGTGCCGTGCTGGTCGTCGTGGAAGACGGGGATGTTCATGCGCTCGCGGCAGATCCGCTCGACGGTGAAGCAGTCGGGCGCCTTGATATCCTCGAGGTTGATCGCGCCGAAGGTCGGCTCCATCGCGCAGACGATCTCGGCCAGCTTCTCGGGGTCGGACTCGCCCACCTCGATGTCGAAGCAGTCGATGTTGGCGAATTTCTTGAAGAGCACGGCCTTGCCCTCCATCACCGGCTTGGCGGCGAGCGCGCCGATATTGCCGAGGCCGAGCACGGCGGAGCCGTTCGAGACGACGCCCACGAGATTGCCGCGCGCGGTGTAGCGCGTCGCGGCAAGGGGGTCGGCGTGGATCGCCTGGCTCGCCTCGGCGACGCCCGGCGAATAGGCCAGCGCGAGGTCGCGGCCGTTGGCGAGCGGCTTGGTGGCGCGGATCTCGAGTTTCCCCGGCCGCGGGTGCTCGTGGTAGTGCAGCGGCGGCGAGACGGCCGAGGCGCCGGGATCTTCGGCGCCGGGCGTCGGGGCATCGGGCGCGGGCGTCTGTGTGTCGTGCTCGTCGTCGTGCATGGCCTCTCCTCCCGTCCGGCTTCGTCGGCGGCCGGTCGGCCCCAGCGTTAGACGAAGGGGCGGGACAGGGGAAGCCGCGAGGGGGGGGCGCCGTCTTGCAGCGCGGCCGCGACGCAGCCAGGATTCGCCGGGCAGGGCGGGGCCAATCCCCTGCCGGATCGGGCGTTGCCGAGCCGCAGGCCGGAGGGCGCCCGCCCCGCCCCGCGCGGCACAGGGGCGCGGTTGCGCGCAGACCCGCTGCAGGGCGGTGGCACTGCCTCGCGCCGCACGAAGGGGTGCCCCCCGGGCGCTCTCGGGCCGGCACGGTCTTTGTATCTCGGCGCAGGG
>LJNT01000147.1:1808-59260 GCA_001314685.1 Rhodobacteraceae bacterium HLUCCA09 | reverse complement strand
GCCCAGCGTCTCGTCGAGCGCCCGGCGGGCGAAGCCGAGGGCGGCGGCGCCCACGGTGGAGCGGAACAGGTCGAGCACCGACATGGCGATGCGAAAGCCGCGGCCTGCCTCGCCGATCAGCGCGTCGGCGGGCAGGCGCATGCCGTTGAGGCGCAGGCGGGCGAGCGGGTGGGGCGCCGTCACCGCGAGCCGCTCGGCCACCTCCAGCCCCGGCGTGTCGGCCGGCACGAGGAAGCACGACAGGCCCTTGGCGCCCGGTCCCTCGCCGGTCCGGGCGAAGACGGTGTAGACGTCGGCGATGCCGCCGTTCGAGATCCAGGTCTTTTCGCCGTCGAGCGCCCAGCCGTTGCCCTCGCGCCGCGCCTCCGTCGCGATGTTGGCTACGTCGGAGCCAGAGGCGGGCTCGGACAGCGCGAAGGCCGAGATCGCCGCGCCGCTGCGCGTCTGCTCCAGCCAGGCGCGCTGGGCGTCCGTGCCGAACAGCGTGACCGGCCCCATGCCCAGCCCCTGCATGGCAAAGGCGAAATCGGCCAGCCCGTCGTGGCGGGCCAGCGTCTCGCGGATCAGGCAGAGGGTGCGCACGTCGGGCGCGGTGCCGTCGCCGGTGGCGGTGTGGCGCAGAAAGCCGGCCTCGCCCAGGGCCGCCACGAGCGCGCGGCACGCCCCGTCGACGCCGGAGTGGTCGACCGGCAGGTGGGCGGCGCACCACGCCTCCAGCTGCTCGGCCAGCGCGCGGTGACTGTCGTCGAGGAACGGCCAGGCGAGGAACGAGCGGTCGGGCATGTCAGCGGCCCTCGAAGACGGGCTTTTCCTTCGCCACGAAGGCGCGGTAGGCAGTCTCGAAATCCTTCGTCTGCATGCAGATCGCCTGCGCCTGCGCCTCGGCCTCGATCGCCTGGTCAAGGCCCATGTTCCATTCCTGGTTGATCTGCGTCTTGGTCATCCCATGGGCGAAGGTCGGCCCCGCCACGATCCGCCCCGCGAGCTTCGCCGCCTCGGCGTCGAGCCGCTCGGCCGGGTGCACCGCGTTCCAGAAGCCCCAGGCGTGCCCCTCGTCCGCGCCGAAGGAGCGGCCGGTATAGAGCAACTCCGCCGCGCGGCCCTGCCCGATGATGCGGGGCAGCATGGCGCAGGCGCCCATGTCGGCCCCCGCCAGCCCGACGCGGGTAAAGAGAAAGGCGCATTTCGCCTCCGCCGAGGCGAGCCGCAGGTCGGAGGCCATGGCCAGGATCGCCCCCGCGCCCACGCAGATGCCGTCGACCGCCGCGATCACCGGCTTCCGGCAGTGCAGCATCGCCTTGACGAGGTCGCCGGTCATGCGCGTGAAGGCGAGCAGATCCTTCATGTCCATCGCCACGAGCGGGCCGATGATGTCGTGCACGTCGCCGCCCGAGCAGAAATTGCCGCCGTTCGAGGCGAGGATCACCGCGTCGACATCGCCCGCGTAGGGCAGGGCGCGGAAGGTGTCGCGCAGCTCGGCGTAGCTGTCGAAGGTCAGCGGGTTCTTCCGCTCCGCGCCATGCAGGCGGATCGTTGCGATGCGCCCCGCCACCTGCCAGTCGAAATGCCGCGGCGCGTGGCCGGCCATGTCGCTCATCGCTCCCCCTCCTGTCCGATGCGCCCCAGAAGCCCGATCATCGTGTCGAGCTCGGCCTCGTCGAGACCGGCGAAGATGTGGTCGATCCACGCCTCGTGCTCGGCGGCCATGCGTGCGAAGCGCGCGCGCCCCGCCTCGGTCAGCCGCACCCGCTGCGCGCGCCGGTCGCCCTCGACGCTCGCGCGCTCGGCCAGCCCCTCGCCCACCAGCCGCTCGACGATGCCGGTGACGTTGCCGTTCGACACCTTCAGATGCGCCGACAGCTCCGACATGCGCAGGCCGTCGGGGTAGCGGTTCAGCGTGGCGAGCACGTCGAAGCGGGGCAGGGTGCTGTCGTGGCCGGTGCGCAGCCGCTCGCGCAGCTCCGCCTCGGTGGTGCGTGTCGCCCGCAGGATGCGCAGCCACAGCCGCAGCCGCTGCTTCGACAGCGGCGAAAGGGCCGGCGCGGCGGGCTTCGCCTCGCTCATGCCTCGCCCCCCGCGATGGCGATGGCCTGCCCGGTGATCCCCTGCGAGCCCGGCCCGCAGAGCCAGAGCGCGGCGGCGGTCACCTCCTCTGGGCGGATCAGCCGGCGCTGGGGGCTCATCGCCTCGAGGCTCGCGCGGGCCGCGTCGGCGCTCATGCCGGTCTTGTCGGCGATGTTGGCGACACTGCGCCCGGTCATCTCGGTGTCGAGAAAGCCGGGGCAGAGCGCGTTGACCGTGACGCCGCTGCGCGCGGTCTCGAGCGCGGTGGCGCGGACGAGGCCCACGACCCCGTGCTTGGCCGCGGCGTAGGCCGTCACGTAGGGGTAGCCCTTGAGCCCGGCGGTGGAGGCCACCGCGATCAGCCGCCCCCAGTCGGGGGCCTTGCCCAGCCGGCGTACCGCCTCGCGGAAGGTCAGGAACACGCCGGTCAGGTTGACCGCCAGCATCCGCTCCCACGCCTCGAGGCCGGTGCGGGCCAGCGGCGCGCTCTCCGACGCACCGGCATTGGCGATCACGATCTCGGGCGCGCCCACGCGATCGAACAGCGCCGCGACGCGCGCCTCGTCGGTCACGTCGGTCACGACGGGGCGGATGCGCGCGGCGCTGGCGGCCACCTCTTCAAGCCGCGCCTCGGTGCGCCCGGCGATCCACACCTCGGCGCCGGCAGCGGCGAGCCCGCGCGCGAGGTCGGCGCCGAGGCCGGTGCCGCCCCCGGTGACAAGGGCCGTTCTGCCGGCCAGGTCGCTCACACGCGGATCCCGATGCCCTCGCCGCGCTGCGCCAGGCGGCGGATCTGGTCGCGGCCCGGCAGGTAGGGGTCGGGCCATGCGGTGTCCTCGTCGCCGAGGGCGGCAGCGGCGTGCAGCGTCCAGTAGGGGTCGGCCAGGTGGGGCCGCGCGAGGCATACGAGGTCGGCCCGCCCCGCCATCAGGATCGAGTTGACGTGGTCGGGCTCGTAGATGTTGCCGACCGCCATCGTCGGGATGCCGCGCTCATTGCGGATGCGGTCGGAGAACGGTGTCTGGAACATCCGTCCGTAGACGGGCCGCGCCTCGGCCGAGGTCTGCCCCGCCGAGACGTCGACGATGTCGACGCCCGCCTCGCGGAACATCTGCGCGATGTCCACGGCCTCTTCGCCCGACACGCCCCTCTCGTCCACCCAGTCGGTCGCCGAGATGCGCACGCTCATCGGCTTCTCTTCGGGCCAGGCGGCGCGCATCGCGCGGAACACCTCAAGCGGGTAGCGCATCCGGTTCTCGAGGCTGCCGCCGTAGTCGTCCTGCCGGACGTTCGAGAGCGGCGAAATGAACGACGAGATCAGGTAGCCGTGCGCCGCGTGCAGCTCGATCATGTCGAAGCCCGCGCGGCGGGCCATCTCTGTCGCCGCCACGAACTGATCGCGCACCCGGTCCATGTCCGCCCGGTCCATCGCCTTCGGCACCTGGTTGCGGTCCGACCAGGGGATCGGCGAGGCCGAGAGCAGCGGCCAGTTGCCCGTCTCGAGCGGCGCGTCCATCTCGTGCCAGCCCAGCTGGGTCGAGCCCTTGCGCCCCGCGTGCCCGATCTGCATGCAGAGCTTCGCGTCGGTCTCGGCGTGGACGAACTCGACGAGCCGCCTCCACGCCGCCTCGTGCTCGGGCGCGTAGAGGCCGGGGCAGCCCGGCGTGATCCGGCCCTCGGGCGAGACGCAGGTCATCTCGATATAGACCAGCCCCGCGCCGCCCTTGGCGCGCTCGGCGTAGTGGGCGAAATGCCAGTCGGTCGGGCAGCCGCCCGCCGCCTTGTACTGCGCCATCGGCGAGACGACGACGCGGTTCTTCAGCCGCATGTCGCGCAGGGTGAAGGGGGCGAACATCGGCGCCCGGTGCACCCCGTTGGCGCCCGCCTGCGCCTGGAACCACTCCTCGGCCTCGCGCAGCCACCGGGCGTCGCGCAGCCGCAGGTTCTCGTGGCTGATCCGCTGCGAGCGGGTGAGCAGCGAATAGGTGAACTGCACCGGGTCGAGGTGAAGATACCGCTCGATGTCCTCGAACCATTCGGTGGAGTTGCGCGCCGCCGATTGCAGGCGCAGCACGTCGAGGCGCCGATCCTCCTGATACTTGCGGAACGCCCCCTCGAGCGTCGGCTCGGTGTTGACGAAATCGGCGAGCGCGATGGCGCTCTCGAGAGCCAGCTTGGTGCCCGAGCCGATCGAGAAATGCGCCGTCGCCGAGGCGTCGCCCAGCAGCACGACGTTCTCATGGTGCCACTTCTCGCAGAGCACCCGGTTGAAGTTGAGCCAGGCCGAGCCGCGCAGGTGACGCGCGTTCGACATCAGCGGGTGCCCGCCCAGATGCGCGGCGAAGATGCGCTCGCAGGTGGCGATGCTCTCGTCCTGCGTCATCTCTCCGAAGCCCCAGCGGCGCCAGGTGTCTTCGGAGCATTCGACGATGAAGGTCGCGGTGTCGGCGTCGAACTGGTAGGCATGCGCCCACACCCAGCCGTGCTCGGTCTCTTCGAAGACGAAGGTGAAGGCGTCGTCGAACTTGGCATGGGTGCCGAGCCAGACGAACTTGCAGGCCCGCTTGTCGATCTCGGGGCGGAAGCTCTCCTCGAAGCGCCCGCGCGTGCGCGAGTTGATGCCGTCGGCCGCCACGACCAGATCGTGGTCGCGCATCAGCGCCTCGATATCGTCGACCTCGGTCTCGAAGCGCAGGTCGACGCCCAGCTCTCGCGCCCGCTCCTGCAAGAGCTCGAGGAGCTTCCTGCGCCCGATTCCGCAGAAGCCGTGCCCCGTCGAGACAGTGCGCGCGCCCTTGTGGTGCACCGCGACATCGTCCCAGTAGGCGAAATGGGCGTGGATCATCTCGGCCGAGCGCGCATCGTTCCTGCCGAGGTTCTGCAGCGTCTCGTCCGACAGCACGACGCCCCAGCCGAACGTGTCGTCGGGGCGGTTGCGCTCGAGCACGGTCACCTCGTGGGCGGGGTCGCGCAGCTTCATCGAGATGGCGAAGTAGAGGCCGGCAGGCCCGCCGCCGAGACAGACGACTTTCATCGCGGTTCTCTCCCCGTGTGAGCGCCCGGATTGCCAGTCAGACTGGCAGCGCGCGCGATTCATTTCAAGCTTAAAACTTTAGGCTTGAAATTTATGCCCCGAGCGGGACAATCAAGGGCGATGAGCGAGCACCTGATTTCCGAGCGTCGCGGCGCCGTGCTGCATCTTCGGCTCTACCGGCCCGAGCGGCGCAACGCGCTGAACACCGCGCTGCTGGCCGACCTCGCGGCGGCGCTGGGCGCGGCGGCCGAGGACGGCGGCGTGCGCGTGGCGTGCCTCGTGGGCGAAGGCGGGCACTTCGCCGCCGGCGCCGATATCGACGAGATCGCGGCCAAGGGCTCGGCCGAGGGCGCCGCCGATCCGCGCAAGGCGGCGTGGGCGTCGATCCGGTCGTTCCCCAAGCCGGTCGTGGCCGGGGTCGAGGGCTACTGCCTCGGCGGCGGCTGCGAGCTGATGCTGATGGCCGATCTCGTGGTCGCGGGGCAGGGCGCCACCTTCGGCCTGCCCGAGACGTCGCTGGGTCTGATCCCCGGCGCCGGGGGCACGCAGCGGCTGACGGCGCTGGTCGGGCGCGCCCGCGCGATGCGGATGATCCTGACCGGCGAGCGCATCGACGCGCCGACGGCGCTCGACTGGGGCCTCGTGGCGTGGCTCGCCGAGAACCCGGCCGACGAGGCCGCCGCGCTGGCCGAGCGGCTGGCGGGCCGCGCGCCGCTTGCTCTCGCGGCCGCGAAGCGTGCCGTGATCGACGCCTCCGAAGGGCCGTTGGCCGAGAGCCTCGTCGCCGAGCGACGCGCCTTCGAGGCGCTGCTCGACAGCGCCGACAAGGCCGAGGGCATCGCCGCCTTCCGCGAGAAGCGCTCACCCGCCTTCGAGGGCCGCTGAGATGGCCCTGACCCGCATAGGCGTGGTCGGCGCCGGCGCCATGGGCCGCGGTATCGCGCAGGTCGCCGCGCAGGCGGGCTGCGCAGTGACGCTGACCGACGTGGCGCCCGCGGCACTCGAAGGCGCGCGCGGGGCGATCGGCGTGCGCCTGACGCGCGCCGTCGAGAAGGGCAGGCTGGCCGAGGCCGATGCCGAGGCCGCCCTTTCGCGCCTGACGACCGGCACCGACCTCGCCGCCCATGCCGGGGCGGACCTCGTGATCGAGGCGGCGGTGGAACGGCTCGACGTCAAGGCCGCCATCTTCTGCGATCTGGCGCAGGTGGCAAAGGGCGCCGTGCTCGCCTCCAACACCTCGTCGCTGTCGATCGGCGCGATCGGCGCGGTGGCGGGCGTGCCGGTGGCGGGCCTGCACTTCTTCAACCCGGCCCCCGTGATGAAGCTGGTCGAGGTGATCCTGCCCGAGGCGGCGGAGCCTCTCGCCCCGCCGCTCGAAGAGACGCTGCGCGCCTGGGGCAAGACGCCCGTGCGCGCCCCCGACACCCCCGGCTTCATCGTCAACCGCTGCGCGCGGCCCTTCTACGGCGAGGCGCTGGCGCTGCTGGAAGACGGCACCGCGCCCGCTGCCGTCGATGCCGCGATGGTCGCGGCGGGCTACCGGATGGGGCCCTTCGCGCTGATCGACCTGGTGGGCGCCGAGGTGAACCTCGCCGCCTCCGAGACGGTGGCGCAGGCGATGGGCGGGCACCCGCGCTACCATGTCTTCGACGCGCTGAAGCGGCAGGTGGCCGAGGGGCGGCTCGGGCGCAAGACGGGTGCGGGCTTCGTCACGCCCGATCCGGGCGCGGCCGGGCCGGCCCCCGGCGCGGTCGAGCGGATCGAGGCGGCGCTGGTCAACGAGGCGGCGACGCTTCTCGGCGAGGGCGGCACGACCGAGGACGGCATCGACACCGCCATGAAGCTTGGCCTCAACTTCCCCCGCGGGCCGTTCGAGATCGTCCGCGCCGCCGGCCCCGCCGCGATCCGCGCCCGGCTCGAGGCGCTCGAGTCGGCCTCGCCGGCGCATCTGAAGGGCCGCTACGCGCCCGCCCCGGCCCTCCTCGACATGGAGAGAGCATGATGCGCCCCGCTTTCCTCTGCCAGGGCCGCCGCACGCCCATCGGCCGCTACGGCGGTGCGCTCGCCCCCGTCCGCCCCGACGACATGGCGGCGCACGTCATCGACGCGCTGCTCGACACGGCGCCGGGGCTGGTGCCCTGCGAGGTGGCGATGGGCTGCGCCAACCAGGCGGGCGAGGACAATCGCAACGTTGCCCGCATGGCGGTGCTGCTCTCGCGCCTGCCCGAGAGCGTGCCCGCGCTCACCCTCAACCGCCTCTGCGCCTCGGGGATGGACGCGGTGATCCACGCCGCCCGCGCCGTGTCCACGGGCGAGGCGGAGGTCGTCATCGCGGGCGGGGTCGAGTCGATGTCGCGCGCCCCCTTCGTCATGCCCAAGCCCGAGACCGCCTTTTCGCGAACCGCCGAGATCCACGACACGACGATCGGCTGGCGCTTCGTGCACAAGCGCATCGCGGCCGAGTTCGGCATCCACTCCATGCCCGAGACGGCGGAACACCTCGCCGCAGAGCGCGGCATCTCCCGCGCCGACCAGGACGGCTACGCGCTGCGCTCGCAGGAGCGCACGGCGGCCCATGTCGTCCGCCGGGCCGAAGATATCGCGCCGGTCGCCATCCCCCAGCGCCGGGGCGAGCCGATCGTGGTGGCCGACGACGAACACCCCCGCGCCACGACGCTGGAGAAGCTGGGCAAGCTGCCGACCCCCTTCGCCGACCCCGGCACCGTAACCCCCGGCAACGCCTCGGGGGTCAACGACGGGGCGGCGGCGCTGATCGTCGCCTCCGAGGCGGCGGTCGCGCGCCACGGCCTGACGCCGCTCGCCCGCGTGAGCGCCGCTGCCTCGGCCGGCGTGCCCCCGCGGATCATGGGGATCGGCCCGGTCGCGGCGATGGAGCGGCTGACCGGGCGCACCGGGTTGACGATCGCCGATTTCGACCGGATCGAGCTCAACGAGGCGTTCGCCGCGCAGGTGCTCGCCTGCACCCGCGCCTGGGGCCTGCCCGACGACGCGGCCCACCTCAACCCCGAGGGCGGCGGCATCGCGCTCGGCCACCCGCTGGGCATGTCGGGCGCCCGCATCGCGCATCTCGCCGCCAGGGCCATCGGGCAGGGCGAGGCGCGCCGGGCGCTCGCCACGCTCTGCGTCGGCGTCGGTCAGGGCGTGGCGCTGGCCCTCGAAGCCCCGTCGAGGGAGGTCTGACCATGACGACCGGCATGACCGCCGATAGGAGCACGCGCCGATGACGTTCCACTGGCAGCGCAAGGTGCGGTTCCGCGATTGCGACCCTGCGGGGATCGTCTTCTACCCGCGCTATTTCGAGATGATGAACGACCTTGTAGAGACCTTCTTCGACGACGCCATCGGCTGGTCGTTCGGCGCGATGCATGGCGAGGACGGGGTCGGCGTGCCGATGGGGCAGATCGAGGCGCGGTTTACCGCGCCCTCGCGCCTCGGCGACATGCTCGACTGGCGGCTCACGCTCTCGCGCATCGGCGGCGCCACGGCCGACCTCGTGATGGTGGCCGAGGGCGCGGGGGCGCGGCGGCTGCGGGCCACCGGCACGCTCGTCTGCGTCGATGTCGCGGCGATGAAGTCGTGCCGCTGGCCCGACCGCATCCGCCCACGCCTGACCGAATACCTGGAGGAGTCCGAGACGTGAGCACCATCACCGTCCACCCCGAGGGCTGGAAGCCGGCCAGAGGCTATGCCAACGGCATGATCGCCGAGGGACGGATGCTGTTCGTCGGCGGCCAGATCGGCTGGACCGAAGAGCAGGTCTTCGAGGCGCACGACTTCATCGGCCAGATGGGGCAGGCCCTGCGCAACATCCTTGCGGTGGTCGAGGCGGCGGGGGGGCGGGCCGAGCACATCGTGCGGCTGACCTGGTATGTCACCGACAAGGCCGAGTATCTCGCCCACCAGAAGGAGGTCGGCCACGCCTACCGCGAGGTGATGGGCTACCACTTCCCCGCCATGACGATGGTCGTCGTCTCGGCGCTGGTCGAGGACGCGGCGAAGGTCGAGATCGAGGCGACTGCCGTCCTGCCGCCCGCCGCCTGAGCTGCCGACGCGACGCTCGCGCTTCAGTCGCAAAGGGTGAGAAAGGCCCGGTCGGCCTCGGCCGCGCGCTCCTCCCGCGGGAGGGCGAGCAGTCGCCGCACCCGCGCCGCGAGGCCCGGCTCGCGCCCCTCGGCCGAGACGACCCGCATCGACCAGTCCCCGTAGAGGCGCGCGTCGCGGGCCGCGAGCGAGATCACGCGGATATCCTCGTGCAGCGGGCTCACCGCGATCCTCAGGAAGCAGCGCGCCACCGCGTCGTGCTCGCCCTCGAGCATCTGCAGGAACGTCCGCGAGTCGTGCAGCAGCGCCCCGGTCAACCCGTCGCGCGCGTTCTCCCGTGCCGACGCCGCCTCGATCCGGGCGAGGCTGCCGGCACTGTCATCGAGGCGGCGCGAGGCGTAGACGAGGATCGTCGGCATGTTCAACGGGTCTGAAAGGGGCGGGGCGGCCCGGGGCGGACGGACCGCGGATCCGGGGCACGCGCCGACAGTGCGCATCGGGATTGCGGATCGGGCACGCCCCCTTCGTATAGCCGCGGGTCCGCGTCGCGTCGACCCGTCCCCTGCGTCAGCCCGGCTTCTGCACCCCTCAGTCGCGTCCGCGAAAGGGCTCGACGTATTGCAGCGCCATGTCCCACGGAAAGAAGATCCAGGTATCCTGGCTGACCTCGGTGATGAAGGTGTCGACCATGCCGCGCCCCTTGGGTTTGGCATAGACCGTGGCGAAATGAGCCTTGGGATAGAGGTCGCGCACCAGTTCCAGCGTCTTGCCCGTGTCCACGAGGTCGTCGACGATCAGGATGCCCGTGCCGTCGCCCATCAGATCGGGGTTGGGGGCCTTCAGCACCTTGGCCTCGGTCTGGGACTGGTGGTCGTAGGATTTCACGCTGATCGTGTCGACCGTGCGGATGTCGAGCTCGCGCGAGACGATCATCGCGGGCGCCATGCCGCCCCGCGTGATCGCCACCACCCCCCGCCAGCCGCCCTCCGGCCCGGAACTTTCCAGTCGCCAGGCGAGCGCGCGGGCGTCGCGGTGGAGCTGGTCCCAGCTGACGTGAAAGCCCTTCTCGTGGGGCAGGCGGTCGGTCATCACGGTCTCCCGATCAACAGTCTCAGGCCCAGTGCGCCGAGCACCAGCCCCGCGACCCGGTCGAACACGGGCTTGAGCCGCAGGTAGCCTGCGCGCGCCGCGGGCGTGGCGAGCAGGGTGGCGAGCGCGGCGTAGACGGCGACCTCGAGCACCAGGTGGTTCGCCGCAATCAGCAGGCGCGCGCCGAGCGAGAGGTCGGGCGGGAAGATCACCACGATCACCGCGGCGGCGAAGAGCACCGACTTGGGATTGGCGAGGTTCACCAGCATGCCGTCGACCACGTAGCGGTGGCCGGGGCGGGGCGGGGCCCCGCCCACCGGAGCGCGGGCCTCGCGCCACATGCCCCACGCGACCCACAGGAGGTAGGCCGCGCCCGCGATCCGCACCGCGGCATAGGCCCAGGGGAAGAGCGCGAAGAGCGCTTCGAGGCCGAGAAATGCCGCGAGCGTCCACCCCGCCGCGACGAGGCCGAGGCCGAGGCCCGTGGCGATTCCCGCCGCGCGCCCGCCCGTCAGGCTCGCCCGGATCGCCATCAGCAGCGCCGGGCCCGGCGCTGCCATCGCCGCCAGAAGCGCGCCGTTGAAGGCGAGGAGATCCCCCGCCGCAAGCCCCTCTGCCGCGAGCCCCGCCGCAAGCCCGGCCTCGGGCGCGCTCACGCAGCGCCCTCGGGCGAGCCGATATCGGGCGCGTCGACCGCCTTCATGCCCACCGCGTGATAGCCCGCATCGACATGGTGCACCTCGCCCGTCACCGCCGCGCCGAGATCCGACAGAAGGTAGAGCGCCGAGTTGCCCACGTCCTGCGGCGTCACCGTCCGCCGCAGCGGCGCGTTCAGCTCGTTCCACCTGAGGATATACCGGAAGTCGCCGATGCCGGAGGCGGCGAGCGTCTTGATCGGCCCCGCGCTGATCGCGTTGACGCGGATGGCGTCCTTGCCGAGATCCTCGGCCATGTAGCGCACGCTCGCCTCGAGCGCGGCCTTGGCCACGCCCATCACGTTGTAGTGCGGCATCACCTTCTCGGCGCCGTAATAGGTGAGCGTCAGGCACGCGCCGCCATCCGGCATCATCGCCGCCGCCCGGCGCACGCAGGAGGTGAAGGAAAACACCGAGATGTCCATCGACATCAGGAAGTTGTCGCGGGAGGTATCCACGTAGCGGCCGCGCAACTCCGCCTTGTCGGAAAAGCCGATGGCGTGAACGTAGAAATCCATGCTGCCCCAGGCCGCGCGCAGCTGTTCGAAGCAGGCGTCGACCGAGGCCTCGTCGGAGACGTCGCACGGGGCGACCTGCGTCGCGCCGAGCTGCTCGGCCAAGGGAACGACGCGCTTCTTGAACTGCTCGCCCTGGTAGGTCAGCGCGAGTTCCGCGCCCGCCCCGGCGAGCGCTTGCGCGATGCCCCAGGCAATGGATTTGTCATTGGCGAGGCCCATGATAAGTCCCCGCTTGCCCGCCATCAACTGCGCCGCCATCGCCCCCGCCTCGTCCCGCCGTCACCTGCCCCCCTTTAGGCCGAGGGCGACGCGGGGTTCAAGGCGAACCGGCGGTGGGGGGCGGTGTGCGGGCGCGCATCGACGCCCGGAACGGGCGAGTGAGAAGCAGGAGAGCGAGACGTGAGCGACCGGACGGGCCCCTTCGCCGGAGACGACCCCTTCAAGCTGGCGCGCGCGTGGCTGCGCGAGGCCGAGGCGACCGAGCCGAACGACCCGACGGCCATCGCGCTCGCAACGGTCGACGCAGACGGCCTGCCCAATGCGCGGATGGTGCTCCTCAAGGAGATCGAGGCATATGGCGACGCCACAGGCGCCTTCGTCTTCTACACCAACTACGAGTCGGCCAAGGCGCGCGAGATCGAGGCCACGGGCAAGGCCGCCTTCGTGCTGCACTGGAAGAGCCTGCGCCGCCAGATCCGGGTGCGCGGCATGACCGAGAAGGAGGAGGGCGAACAGGCCGACACCTATTTCGCCACCCGCTCGCTGAAGTCGCGCCTCGGCGCATGGGCCTCGGCGCAGTCGCGCCCGCTCGCCTCGCGCACCGCCCTGATGGCCGAGGTGGCGCGGATCACCGCCACCAAGGGGCCGAACCCGCCGCGCCCGCCCTTCTGGGGCGGCATCCGCATCCGGCCCGTCGAGATCGAGTTCTGGGCCGACGGGGCCTACCGCCTGCATGACCGCTTCCGCTGGACGACACGCGCGCCCGGCGGCGCAGGCGGCTGGGATGTCTTGCGCCTCAGCCCGTGAGCCGGGTCGCCGGCCGCCTCCGTGCCCCCGTTGCTCCTGCGCCCCCGTTTCCCTTGCCCGGGGCCGGGCGGAGCGCGGAAAATCGGGGGTCCGGGCGGGCAGCAGGCTTCCGCCCCTTTCGCCCCGCGAGAATGTGAAGTAGTCTCAGACGTGTAGACAGGGTTTGGCTCGAGCTTTCCGGTCCGTGCCGGCGATAACCTCCGGCGCGTTAAGATTAACCCAAGGTTGTATTTCAGTCGGCGCGCCGGGCCACTAAAGGGTTGGGTCTCCCTTGCGGGAAACACGTGGAATTGCAGGTATCCGGGTCAGCCGGGGTGAGCATTGCGATAATATCCTGATCGAGACGGGGTGTCGGCGGTGGTGACGGCGTGAGCGAGCGCGACGAGAACGACGGGGCGGCCGACGTCAGCCGCGTGACGGGTCGGGTGAAGTGGTTCGATCCTGGCAAGGGCTTCGGCTTCGTGGTCGCCGACGAGGGCGGCCCCGATATCCTGCTTCACGCCAACGTTCTGCGGAATTTCGGGCAGAGCTCGGTTGCCGACGATGCCCGCGTCGAGGTGGGCGTGCAGCAGACGGCCCGCGGCAAGCAGGCCGTGCAGGTCTTCGCCATCACCCCGCCCGAGACCGGCGACGAGGCGCCGCTCGGCGATCTCGAGCACGTCACGCCGGAGCAGCGCGCGGCGCTGCCGCTGGAACCGGCCCGCGTGAAGTGGTTCGACAAGTCCAAGGGCTTCGGCTTCGCCAACGTGTTCGGCCGCCCCGAGGACATCTTCGTGCATGTCGAGGTGCTGCGCCGGTCCGGCCTTGCCGACCTGCAGCCGGGCGAGGCAGTGGCGCTGCGCATCGTGCAGGGCTCGCGCGGGCGGCTCGCCGTCGAGGTCGCGGCATGGGAGCGGGCGATCCATAATGATTGAGGCGTGCAGGCGCGGTGCCGCCGCGGCGCTGCTCGCGCTCGTTGGCCTTGGCGCAGGCGCGACGGCCGCATCGGTGGAGTGCGCGCCCGGCCGGGTCGACCTGCGCGGCGACTGGGGGCAGGCGAGCTTTTCCGTCGAGATCGCCGACGATGACGCTGAACGCTCCCGCGGGCTGATGCATGTCGAGAGCATGCCGTCGGGCGCGGGCATGCTCTTTGTCTACGAGCGTCCAAGCTCGCCCACGTTCTGGATGCGCAACACGCTGATTCCGCTCGACATGATCTTCGTGCGGCCCGATGGCGTGGTGCAGCATGTCCACGACAGGGCGATCCCCGGCGACGAGACGCCGATCTCGGGCGGCGAGGGCGTGCTCTCGGTGCTCGAGATCAACGGCGGTCTGGCCGAGGCGCTGGGCATCGACCCCGGCACCGAGATGCGCCACCCCGCTTTCGGGCCCGACGCCGCGTGGCCCTGCGCCGACTGACGCGCGCCCTTTTCAACGGCGCGCACAGCGTCTATCGAAGCGCGGTCGGGGCGTGGCGCAGCCTGGTAGCGCGACGGTTTTGGGTACCGTAGGTCGTAGGTTCGAATCCTGCCGCCCCGACCAGTCCCCCGGCCAGCCGCCCCGACCTGGTTCTCCCGACCACCCCCCGACCGTTGCGCTGCCTCCAGCACGAGGCAGGCGACGCGCGCCGCGTCTCCCACGATGCGGCGAAAGCCGTTGACGCGTGGAGATCCCCTCGCAATCCTCTGCCCGAGGCGCGCGCAGGCCATCGCGCGCGGAGGTCCGACAGCGCCGGCGCCGCCGCCCATCCGCGGTCGCCGCACCAGGAAGGGAGGGCGCCATTCCGCACCGCCGTCGCGCGCGACGCGCCCTGCCCCCTGCCGCGCGGCGCTCCTCCCGCCGGCCGCGCCACCGCCGCGCCGGGCGCTTCCGGGCACGGCCCGCCTCTTCCCTGCATGACCGCCCCGTTCCCGCATGAGACAGACAGGAGACTGCCCATGAGCAAGACCTTCGCCTTCTTCCCCGAGGCCGCCTTCGGCCCCGCGCTCAACTCGGTCGGCATCGCGCAGGCGATCGAGGCGCGGGGGCACCGGGCGGTGTTCCTCTCCGACCCCGGCTTCGTCGAGGTCTACGAGGGCTACGGCTTCGAGGCGCACCCGGTGAACCTGTCCGAGCCGATGCCGCCCGAGGAGATGGCGAAGTTCTGGGAGACGTTCATCAACGGCCACATCCCCAACTTCCGCAAGAAGCCCATCGACCAGATCGACAATTACGTGAAGGAGTGCTGGGAGGCGATCGTCGACAGCGCCAAGTGGGCGGAAAAGGATCTGCCACGCGTTCTGGCGAAGGTGCAGCCCGACGTGATCTGCGTCGACAACGTCGTCCTCTTTCCCGCGATCAAGCAGTTCGGCACCCCGTGGGTGCGGATCATCTCGTGCTCGGAGAACGAGATCGAGGACGAAGCCATCCCGCCCCACCTCTCGGGCATGAGCGAGCACGACCGCGAGGGCCACGCCGCCTTCCGTGCCCGCTTCAACGAGGTGATCGGGCCGATCCACGACGATTTCAACGCCTTCCTCCAATCCGCGGGCGAGGCGCCCTATCCCCTCGGGCAGTTCTTCGAGGCCTCGCCGCATCTCAACCTGCTGCTCTACCCCGAGCCGGTGAAGTTCGCGCGGAAGGCGCCGCTCGACCCCGCGCGCTTCCAGTATCTCGAGGGCTGCGTGCGGCGCGAGGCGCCCTACGAGGTGCCCGCCTTCGCCGCCAATGGCACGGGGCCGCTCGTCTATGTCTCGTTCGGCTCGCTCGGGGCGGGCGACACCGACCTGCTCAAGCGCATCATCTCGGCGCTGGGCGGCTCGCGCTTCCGCGCGCTGGTCAACGTGGGCGACTACATCGAGGCCTACGACCCGGCCGAGACGCCGCCCAACGTGCACCTTGCGGGGTGGTACCCGCAGCCCTCGGTCATCCCGCAGGTCGACGCGGCGATCCACCACGGGGGCAACAACTCGTTCACCGAGTGCCTCTACTTCGGCAAGCCCGCAATCATCATGCCCTACGTGTGGGACGGGCACGACAACGCGATGCGGGTCGACGAGACGGGCCACGGCCGCCGCTTCGACCGCTACGCCTGGACCGACGACGAGCTGATCGGCGCGCTCGAGGCGATGCTGACCGACCGGGCGATGCAGGAGCGGCTCGCGGCGACCTCGGCCCACATGCAGGCGCGCAGCGGCACCGAGAAGGCGGCAGGCCTGCTCGAACAGCTCGCGGAGGGCCGCGCATGACGCCGCTCTTCCGCGACCCGCTCGACGAGGGCGACCTCGTGCCATGGGGGCCGATCCCCACCATGATCGAGGGGCAGTCGATGACCTCGGGCAAGCTCCTGCACAAGGGGCCCGAGGGGCGCTCGGAATGCGGCATCTGGGTCTGCACGCCGGGCAAGTGGCGCTGCGAGGTGACGCGCGACGAGTTCTGTCACTTCCTTGCCGGCCGCTGCACCTACGTCGCCGACGACGGCGAGGTGGTCGAGATCGCGCCCGGCACCGCGGCCTTCTTCCGCGAGGGCTGGCAGGGCGTCTGCACCGTCCACGAGACGGTGCGGAAGGTCTACATGATCCGGTGAGGCTCGACATTCGATGAGGTTCGACCCGTCCACGCCCTGCCACTTCGCCGCGGGCGGCTTTCGGCCCTCCGCGGGCCCGCCCCTGCCCGTGACCGACCCCGCCACGCGCGAGACCGTCGGTCGCCGCGCCGAGACGACAGAGGCCGAGCGCGAGGCGGCGCTCGACGCGGTGACGGCGGCGCAAGCGGCGTGGGCGGCGCGCGACGCGACGGCGCGCGCCGCCGCGCTCCACGACGTCGCCGCGCGGATCGAGGCGGCAGACCCCGCGGCGATCGGCGCGCTGATGACGCGCGAGGTGGGCAAACCCTTCCCAGAATCGGTGGGGGAGCTGGCCAACTGCGCCTCGGTGTTCCGCTACTACGCCGAGATGGCGCGCGACGAGGCGGGCAAGGTGGCGGGCGCCACGCAGCCCGGCTCGTTCCAGTATGCCCGCTACGAGCCGCTCGGCGTCTCGGTCCACATCATGCCGTTCAACTTCCCCGTGCTGCTCATGTGCTGGACGGTCGCCGCCTCGCTGGCTGCGGGCAACGGCTGCGTCGTCAAGCCCGCCGAACCCACGACGCTGACCACGCTGGCGTTCATGGAGGTGTTCGGCGGCCTGCCGCCCGGCCTCGTGGCCTGCCTGCCGGGCGGGGCGGGCTTCGGGCGCGCGCTGGTCGAGAGCCCGCGGACCCATGCCATCGCCTTTACCGGCTCGGTCGCCGCCGCCCGCGCCGTGGGCGCCGCCGCCGGCGCCCTGCTCAAGCCCGCGGTGATCGAGGCCGGCGGCTCCGACGCGCTGATCGTGAGCGATGCCGCGCCGCTCGACGTGGCGGCGGCGGGGGCGACCACTGCGGCCTTCCACATGTCGGGGCAGGTCTGCACCGCGGCCGAGCGCGTCTTCGTGCACGAGGCGGTGCACGACGCCTTCGTCGAGCGCTTCGCCGCCGAGACGCGGCGGCTGCGCATCGGCACCGGCTTCGAGCGGGCCGAGATCGGGCCGCTCGTCAGCGAGGCCGCGCGCGACAAGGTGATCCGCCTCGTGGAGGACGCGCGCGCCAGGGGCGCGACCGTGGTCACCGGGGGCCGCGTGCCGCCAGAGCGCGATACCGGCTGGTTCTACGAACCCACGATCCTGACCGGATGCACCCCCGACATGGCGCTGATGCAGGAGGAATGCTTCGGGCCCGTCGCGGCCGTCGCGCGGGTCGGCAGTTTCGACGCGGCGCTCGCGCGGGCCAACGACAGCCCCTTCGGCCTCGGCGCCTCGGTCTTCACCACGCGGCTCGACGAGGCGATGGCGGCGGCCGAGCGCCTCGAGGCGGGAATGGTCTGGGTCAACAACCCGCTGATCGACAACGACGCGCTGCCCTTCGGTGGGTGGAAGGCGTCGGGGCTGGGGCGGGAGTTGTCGCGGCAGGGCCTCGACGCCTTCCGCCGCGCCAAGATGGTGGTGATCGACCCCGTGCCGAAACATCAGGACTGGTGGTACCCCTACCCCGACGACTGGTTCTGGGGGGCCGGTGGGCGCGGCACCGGGTGAGACACGCCCCGCGCATGAGACCGCCTCCGACCCGGTCGAGGGCGCCGACGTGGTCGACGCGGCCGAGCACGCCCGCGGCGTCACGATCTCGGGCACGTCCGAGGCCGGTGCCGTCGGTGACGCTCGACTGGGCCGGCGCGACCCGCGCCGGCATGGTCGCGGCCGGCAGCCCTCGCCCCGAGCGTTCCAACGACCGAAGCCAGCGCCCCCGCCTTTCCGCCCGTCCGCGCCCGACCCTCCGACGCTCACCGGGCAGATGAGCGCCGGAGCCGAAGGCGCCCTCGGCGGGCGTCCGGCTTGACTGCGCCACGCTCGCGATCGTCACGACATGGGCCGCCTTCGCGCCGGTCGGCCGACACGTTCCGCGACGAGCGCCGCCCCGACGCCGTGCTCGCATGACCGTCGCCATCGACCGTTCGCCCTCGACCGCCCGCCAGCAGCAGATCGCCATGCGCCCAGGCGGAGGTGGAGCGGGAGACCGGCAGCGAGACGGGGCCGGGCTCTTTCACCCGGCCACTGCAAGGGGTAAGCGAGGCGATCCGCGCGCCCCGGTCGGCGCCGGTCGGGCGCGGCCCGATTCGGCTCAGCTGCGAAAGATGCTCTCGCCCTGCTCGTCGACCAGAGCCCGTGCCTTGGCGACCGAGGCCGCGGCGGCGGCCTCCTCGTTCTGCAGCGTGTCGGCGCGAATCATGCGGTGGGTCCTGGTCTCGCCGCCCACCTCCTTCTCGATGCGGGCGGCGATGCGCCAGCTCGGCCCGTCGCGCTGCGGCTCGGGCGTGATGCGGAAGCCGTCATGCTCCTCGGCGGGGACGGCCTTGCCGCTACCGCTCTCGCCGCCGCGCGAGCCGAACAGGCGCGAAAGGATCGACACCACGCCTGCCCTACTGGTCGAGGAACGAGCGCAGCTTGCGCGAGCGGCTCGGGTGCTTGAGCTTGCGCAGCGCCTTCGCCTCGATCTGGCGGATGCGCTCGCGCGTGACGGAGAACTGCTGGCCGACCTCCTCGAGCGTGTGGTCGGTGTTCATGCCGATGCCGAAGCGCATGCGCAGCACCCGCTCCTCGCGCGGGGTGAGCGACGACAGCACGCGCGTCGTCGTCTCCTTCAGGTTCTCCTGGATCGCGCTGTCGAGCGGCAGGACCGCGTTCTTGTCCTCGATGAAATCGCCGAGCTGGCTGTCTTCCTCGTCGCCGATGGGCGTTTCGAGGCTGATCGGCTCCTTGGCGATCTTCATCACCTTGCGGACCTTCTCGAGCGGCATCTGCAGCTTTTCGGCCAGTTCCTCGGGCGTGGGCTCGCGGCCGATCTCGTGCAGCATCTGCCGGCCCGTGCGCACCAGCTTGTTGATCGTCTCTATCATGTGGACGGGGATGCGGATCGTGCGCGCCTGGTCGGCGATGGAGCGGGTGATCGCCTGCCGGATCCACCACGTGGCATAGGTCGAGAACTTGTAGCCGCGGCGATACTCGAACTTGTCCACCGCCTTCATCAGGCCGATGTTGCCTTCCTGGATCAGGTCGAGGAACTGCAGCCCGCGGTTGGTGTATTTCTTGGCGATGGAGATCACGAGGCGCAGGTTGGCCTCGACCATCTCCTTCTTGGCCTGGCGCGCCTCCTTCTCGCCCTTCTGCACCTGCTGGACGATCCGGCGGAACTCGGAGATGTCGACGCCGACATACTGGCCCACCTGCGCCATCTCGGAGCGCAACTCGCCCACCTTGGCCGAAGAGCGTTCCAGGAGCGCGGCCCAGCCGCGACCGGGCTTCTCGCGCATCCGGTCGACCCATGTCGGGTCGAGCTCGGAGCCGCGATAGGCCTCGATGAACTCGCGCCGGTTGATGCGGGCCTGGTCGGCGAGCTTCACCATCGCGCTGTCGATCGACATGATCCGGCGGTTGATGCCGTAGAGCTGGTCGATCAGCGCCTCGATCCGGTTGTTGTGCAGGTGCAACTCCTTGACGAGCTGCACGATCTCGGAGCGGAGCTTCTGATAGCGTTCCTCGTCGCCGGTGCCGAACGTGCCGTCCTCGTTGAGCGTGGCCGACATCCGCCGGTCTTGCATCTCCTCGAGCTGGGTGAAGTCGACGGCGATCCGATCGAGCGTCTCGAGCACGCGCGGCTTGAGCGCGGCCTCCATCGCGGCGAGCGACATGTTGGCCTGCTCGTCGTCGTCGTCGTCATCGTCCTTGGCGATGGGGTTGCCGTCGGCGTCGAGCTCGGGGCCCTCGTCCTGCTTCTGCTCGGGGCTGCCCTCCGCGGGGGCGGCGACGACGGGCTCTTCCTCTTCCTCTTCGCCGAGGCCACGGCCGAAGGTGGCCTCGAGATCGATCACGTCGCGCAGAAGGATCTCTTCCGACAGCAGTTCGTCACGCCAGATCGTGATCGCCTGGAAGGTCAGCGGGCTTTCGCAAAGCCCCGCGATCATCGTGTTGCGCCCGGCCTCGATGCGCTTGGCGATGGCGATCTCGCCTTCGCGTGACAACAGCTCGACCGAGCCCATCTCTCGCAGATACATGCGCACCGGGTCGTCGGTGCGGTCGAGCTTCTCGCTCTCGGTGGTCGACACGGCGACTTCGCGGGAGGTCGAGGTCTCGACCACGTCGGTCGACTTCTTCGATTCCTCGTCTTCCGCCTCGTCGTCCTCGATGACGTTGATGCCCATGTCCGAGAGCATCGACATCACGTCTTCGATCTGCTCCGACGACGTCTGGTCGGGGGGCAGGACGGCGTTGAGCTGGTCGTAGGTGATGTAGCCGCGTTCCCTGGCCTCGGCGATCATCTTCTTGACCGCGGCCTGGCTCATGTCGAGCGACATCTCCGGCTCGGCCTCTTCCTGCTTGCGGTCGTCGGCGTCCTTAGCGGCCATGCAGCACTCCTGTCCGGGCGCGTGATTCGCGCAGGCGGGTCACCGCCGAATCATTAGTGCGGGAATCGCGCGGGTCCACCTCGGTTACGCAGCAAGATGCGGCTTGCCAACCGTGCAGCGGCTGAAGGGTCACGCGCGTCTCCCCTCGTTCTCTCGACGGCCGCGGCGGCGCAGGCGGGCGCTCCGCCGCGNCGGTCCTCGTTCGCGGGCCCGTTCGCGGGTCCGTTCCCGTGGCCGTCCGGACCGGCCCGGCCCGGCCAGGCCCGGCACCGTCCGTCACTCCTTGCCGCCGGCTTCGTCGCCGCCGGCGTCGTGGCCGATCTCGCGCAGGAGATCGGCAAAGGCGCTCTTCTCGCGCCGGTCGAGCCGCACCCCGTTGGGCGCCAGGTCGAATTCCGCCCTGTCTCCGTCCGCGGTGCGCTCGGCCGCCGCGCTGGCACGGGCCGCCTCGGCCAGCCGCCACGTCAGCGCATCGGGCAGCGCGCCATCGTCGTCGCCTTCGACCCACGGATCGGGCCGGGCCGCCCCCGCTCCGTCGCCAGGCCCGTCCGTGGCCGGCTCCCACGCGGCGGCCGCATCCGCGAGGCCGGGCATCGGGCCGGGCATCGGGTCGACCATCGGATCGGGCGCCCGCTCGGCACGCCCCAGCTGCTCCATTGCCTCGGCCACCTCGCGGGCGGCCCCCCGCGCGGCGGCGAGGCGGGCGAACTCGCCCGCGAGGCAGGCGCGCGCGACGTCCCGATCATGGGCCCGCCGCACGCCCGGCGAGAGCGTCACATGGCGCGGCGCCATCAGCCTTTCAAGGGGCGCGCGGCCGAGCCTGGCCCCGAGGTCGGCGCGCACCTCCGTGGGCGTGGCGCGCGCGTCGCAGGCCAGCAGCGCCGCGGCGATCTCGGCATGGCCCGCCCCGGTGAACTCCATCTCCTCTAGCACATGCGCGAAATCCTCGATCAGCGCGGGGCAGGCGATCAGAGTAGCGAGGATCACCGCCTCGCGCAGGTGCTCGGGCGCGGTGCCCGCGGCGGCCCGCGCCGCCGCCCGCGTCGCTTGCGTGGGCAGGGCGGGTGGCGCGAAACGCCCCGCGCCATAGCCCGCGCCAAAGCCGCGCCCCCTGTGCGCGCCGCCGCCGGTCGGCCAGCCCGGCCCCGGCGCGCCCCGCGCCGCGCCGCCCCGGTCGAAGCCGAAAAGCGCCGCGCGCCGCTCGCGCAGGGCGTGCGCGTAATGCGCCCGGATCGAGGGGTCGGCGATCCGCGCCACCCGGCCCCGCAGCGCCCGATCGAGCGCCGCGCGCCGTTCGGGGCTGTCGAGCGAGCGCGCTTCGGTCTCCCGCCGCCACATCAGCTCGACCATCGGCAGGGCGCCGTCGAGCACCGCCTGCATGGCCTCGGCGCCGCCCTCGCGGATCACGTCGTCGGGGTCGCGCCCCTCCGGCAGAAGCGCGAATCGCAGCGACTGCCCGGCTTCCATCAGCGGCAGGGCGAGGTCCATCACCCGCTCGCCCGCGCGCAGGCCCGCCGTGTCGCCGTCGAGCGCCACGATCGGCTCGTCATGCATCTTCCACAGCATCCGCAACTGGTGCTCGGTGACGGCCGTGCCGAGGGGCGCCACCGCCCCCTGGAAGCCCGCGGCGACCAGCGCGATCACGTCCATGTAGCCCTCGGCCACGATCAGGGCCGCGCCCTTGCCGCAGGCCCCCCACGCAGGCCCGTGATTGTAGAGCGTGCGCGACTTGTCGAACAGCTCGGTGTCGGGCGAGTTGAGGTATTTCGCGGTGTCGCTCGGGTCCATCGCCCGCCCGCCGAAGGCGATGGCCCGCCCCCGCGCGTCGCGGATCGGAAACAGGATGCGGTCGCGGAACGTGTCGTAGGGCGCGCGCCCCTTGTCGGAGGCACGCACGAGGCCCGCCGCCAGCATCCGCTCCACCTCGACGCCCTTGGCCGCGAGCGCCTCGCGCAGCCCCTCCCATCCGGGCGGCGCATAGCCGATCTCGAACCGCGCGAGCGCCTCCTGGTCGAGTCCGCGCCGGGCGAGATAGGCCCGCGCCTCGGCTGCCTTCGCAGAGGAGAGCTGCATGCGGTAGTGGCGCACCGCCTGCTCCATCACCTCCGTCAGCGTCGCGCGCGTCTCCGCCTTTTCGGCCGCCTTCGGATCGCGCGCGGGCATCTCCACGCCGGCCATCCGCGCCAGTTCCTCCACCGCCTCCATGAACGACAGGTTTTCCGCCTCGCGCAGGAAGGTGATGGCGTCGCCCTTGGCGTGGCAGCCGAAGCAGTAGTACCGCCCCTCCCGGTCGAGGACGTGAAAGCTCGCCGTCTTCTCCTGATGGAACGGGCAGGGCGCCCACCAGTCGCCCCGGCCTTGGTTCGACTTCTTGCGGTCCCATGTGACCTTGCGCCCCACGAGGTCGGCGAGTGACACGCGCGATCGGAGATCGTCGAGAAAGGCGGGGGACAGCGACATCACCATCAATATCGGGCCCCTTCTCCCCCCTGTCCAGCCGACTCCGCCCCGCCGGAGCCGCCATCCCGCTCCGCTCCGCCCGCCCCGCTCCGCCCGCCCCGCTCCGCCCGCTCCGCTCCGGCCCCGCCCCGCGCGTCTCTGGACGATCAAGACTCGGAGGGGCCTCGATCTGCCCCCGCCTGCAGATTCTTCTTGCTCCAAATATCCCGGGGGGAGGCGCCCGGCACGGGCGACGGGGGGCTGGCCCCCCTCCAAGCTCTCCGCCCGCCCCGTCCGCACGGGCCGGGGCCCGCAGGCGCAAAGGGGCGCGGCGCAGCCTCGGGCCGGGGTGCAGCGTCGGGTCGCCCCGTGGCCGCGCTCAGCCGTAGGCGGCGAGCATCGCCTGCAGGTCGGCGAGCGTGTTCGCGTCCTCGGCGGGCTTGTCCACGCGCCAGCGCGCCATGCGCGGAAAGCGAAGGGCCACGCCCGACTTGTGGCGGGTGCTCTTCCGGATCCCCTCGAAATGGATCTCGAAGACGTGGACGGGCCGCACCGCGCGCACTGGCCCGTAGCGCTCCAGCGTGTTCTTGCGCACCCAGGCGGTGATCCGGCGGAACTCGGCGTCGGTGAGGCCCGAATAGGCCTTGGTGACAGGCACGAGCGCCGCCTCGCCCGGCGGGCCGTCCCACACCGCGAAGGTGAAGTCGGTGTAGAGGTTCGCCCGCCTGCCGTGACCCGCCTGCGCGTAGATCATCACCGCGTCGACGGTCAGCGGGTCGACCTTCCACTTCCACCAGTCGCCCTTCCTGCGCCCGGCGAGGTAGGGCGAGCCCCAGCGCTTGAGCATCAGCCCCTCGGCCTGTCGCGCGCGCGAGGTCTCGCGCGCGGCCGCGAGCCTCGCCCAGTCGTCGAAGGCCACCAGCGGCGACAGGCGCACCGGCGCGGCGTCTGGCAGGGGCGCCAGCGCCGCCTCCAGCTGCGCCCGACGCTCGGCGAAGGAGCGCGCGCGCCAGTCCGCGCCCTGCCATTCGAGCAGGTCGTAGGCACGCAGCACCACCGGTGCCTGCGCGAGCAGGGTCTTCGGCACGGTCTTGCGCCCGATCCGCGCCTGCAACGCGTTGAAGCTCTGCGGCGCCTCCGCCGCGTGATCCCATGCCAGCACCTCGCCGTCGAGCACGCATCCCTCGGGCAGGAAGTCCCGCGCCGCCGCGAATTCGGGAAAGCGGTCGGTCATCAGCTCTTCGCCGCGCGACCAGAGGAAGTGCTGCCCCTCGCGCAGGATGAGCTGGCCGCGGATGCCGTCCCACTTCCACTCCGCCGCCCAGTCGCCAGCCTCGCCGAGGCTCTCGGGCCGATCGTCCAGCTGGTAGGCGAGGTAGAACGGGTAGGGGCGGCTCGCCGCCTCGCCGGGGTCGGGAGCGAGCACCAGGCTCTCCCACGTCGCGCGGTCGGGCTGCCAGTCGCCCATCAGGCGGTGGGCGAGTTCGGGCGCGTCGATCCCCGTCGCCTGCGCCAGCGCCCGCGTCATGAGCTTCGCGTTCACCCCCATGCGGAAGCCGCCCGTCAGCAGCTTGTTGAACACGAAGCGCTCGGTCGGCCCCAGCCGTTCCCACGCCTCCAGCACCAGCGCCTTGCGCTCGGCCTCCTCCAGCGTCGGCAGGGTGCGCAGCCGCCCGATCCAGTCCGACAGCGAGGCGTCCGACCGCCCTCCGCCCTCGGGCAGGATCAGCGCGATGGTCTCGGCGAGGTCGCCCGCGACCGCGTAGCTTTCCTCGAAGAGCCAGAGCGGCAGGCCGGCCCGCTCCGCCGCCCAGTCGCGCAGGAGGGTCGAGGGGAGCATCCGCTTGGGCCGGCGGCCGGCGAGCAGCGCGATGCACCACACCCGGTCGGCCTCGGGCGCCTCGCGAAAATAGGCAGCCAGCGCGGCGACCTTGGCATTGGTCTTCGTCGTCTGGTCGAGCGCGGTGAACAGCGCGACGAAGCGGGCGAACCCGCCGCCCACCCGCCCGCCGCCCTCTGCCGCGGCGTTCCCCCGTCCGGCGTGATCCCCCGGCGCACCGGTCCGCGGTTGCCCGTCCCGCCCATCCATGCCCGGCAGTCTAGCGCGGCCGGGCCGCAGGTCACATCGCGGGGCCGAAGGCTCAGGTCGGGCTCTCTTCCCCGGCCCCTGCACGCTCGAGGCTCTCGCCCTCGAACTCGGTCTCGACCACCGCCGCGTCGTAGCCGCGGCTTTCGAGCCAGGCGCGGAACGCCGCCGTGTAGCCGTGGGTGACGAAGACGCGCTCGGCCCCCGTCGCGGCGATGGCGGCGTTGAGGCCCGCCCAGTCGGCATGGTCCGACATCACGAAGCCCCGGTCGGCCGCCCGCCGCCGCCGCACGCCCCGCAGCCGCATCCAGCCACTGGCGAAACCGGTCGAGGCCGCGCCGAGGCGGCGCATCCACGGCGTGCCCAGCGCCGAGGGCGGCGCGATCACGAGCGCGCCGGGGTGGTCCTTGCCCCTGACCTCCGCCGTAACCGGCACCGTTTCGCGCAGCGGCACGCCTTGCGCCCGGAGCACCGCATTCGTCGCCTCCACCGCGCCGTGGGTCAGGATCGGCCCGATCGAGGCGTCTACCGAGGCGATGATCCGTTGCGCCTTGCCCAGCGCGTAGGCCCCGATCACGCTCGCCCGGCCCGCGGCGGCGTTGGCGCGCCACCAGCCCTCGATCTGCGCCACGACGTCGGCCTGCGGCGCCCAGTCGAAGATCGGCAGCCCGAAGGTGCATTCGCTGATGAAGGCGTGACAGCGCACCGGGTCGAACGGCTCCGACAACCCGTCGTCCTCCACCTTGTAGTCGCCCGACACGACCCAGGCCTCGCCGCCCACCTCCACCCGGATCTGCGCCGAGCCCGGCACGTGGCCGGCGGGGTGGAAGCTGACCGTCGCGCCCCCGATCCGCCGCGCCTCGCCGTAGCGGATCGTCTCCAGCCGGATGTCGCCCAGCCGGTGCCGCATGACCGGTGCCGAGCCTGCGGTGGCGAGATAGCGCGCATGGCCCCGCCGCGCATGGTCGGCATGGCCGTGGGTGACGAGCGCCCGGTCGACCGGGCGCCACGGATCGACGAAGAAATCGCCCGACGGGCAGTAGATGCCCCGCTCGGTGAAGGTCAGAACCGGATCGCGCGCCATGCCTGCGAGCATAGCGCTCCCGCACGCCCCGTCTTCTTCTTGCTCCAAATATCCCGGGGGAGTCGCCGCGCAGGCGGCGACGGGGGCAGCGCCCCCGACCCGGCTGGCTGCAGGGTGTCAGGGACCCGACGTGGACCCGTCCCAACGCCCGAGCTCCGCCGGCCGAGCCCCGCCGCCCGAGCCCCGCCGGCCGAGGCCCGCTACTCGTCGCGCAGGTAATGCCCCGAGACGTAGCCGCGCAGGCCCCGCGATTCTGCCAGTTCCACCTCGCACCAAGGCGTGCCGCCGACGCGGGAACAGCCCCGGTTCACCACGACCGCTCCCTCGGGCAGCCCTGCCACGATGCGAAAGCCGGTGCCCGGCCCCGACCGCAGCTTGAGCATGTCGTCCCCGCCGACGCCCGTCACCACCGACCGCCCCGCGATGGGGCCGGCCACCGGCGCCGTGCAGCCCGCCGCCCCGATCGCCAGCGCCGCCAGCACGGCGGCCGCCCGCGCCTTTTGCTCCCGCATGATGCTTGTCCTCGACCTCCTGCCTTGCGCGGCAGACTAGACGGGCGGCGCGCCGCGCGCCACGGCCCGTCCGCGCTGCCCGGCTCCGCGCGTCGGGGCGTTGCGCCGGGGCCGCGCGTCAAGCCACGCGATCCGCGGCGCCGCCGTGCGACACCTCCGTCCCGGCGCCGACGCGAAAGCCGAGGCAGGTGCGGGCACGGGCACAGGCGCCGGGTCTCCGGGCCTGCGCTCCCCCTGCCGGGCGTCGCAGCCTCCGCGCCCCCGGTCGATCGGGCCTGCCGCACCGCAAGTCGCTCCGCAGGCCGTGATCGCTGCCCGCCTTCGCGGCAATGTCGCCCGTCGCCCGCGCCGAGTCGCCGCCGGGCATGGACAAGGTCGGCCGGGCTTGCTTTTGTCCCTGCGGCCTTACCGGGCGGCCGACGCCCGGCTGCGGAGTGTGCGATGCGCTACAACGCCTTCCAGATCCTCAGGCACGGCCTCGCCGGCAACCGCGGCTGGCGGCCGGCCTGGCGCAAGGCCGAGCCGCAGGCGGCCTACGACGCGGTGATCGTGGGCGGCGGCGGCCACGGCCTGTCCACAGCCTACTACCTGGCGAAGCGCCACGGGGTGCGCCGCGTCGCCGTGCTCGAAAAGGGCTGGATCGGATCGGGCAACATCGGGCGCAACACCACCATCGTGCGCGCGAATTACGGGTTGCCGGGCAATTCCGAGTTCTACTCGCACTCGCTCAAGCTCTGGGAGGGGCTGGAGCAGGAACTGAATTACAACGTGATGCACTCGCAGCGGGGCCTCATCAACCTGTTCCATTCCGACGGCCAGCGCGACGCCTATGCAAGGCGCGGCAACGCCATCCGCAATCAGGGCGACGACGCGATCCTGCTCGACACCGACGGCGTGAGGAAGATCCTGCCCTGGCTCGACTTCGAGCAGACGCGCTTTCCCATCTACGGCGGCCTCTACCAGCCCCGCGGCGGCACCGCCCGGCACGACGCGGTGGCGTGGGGCTATGCCCGTGGCGCCGACCGGCTGGGCGTCGACCTGATCGAGAACTGCGAGGTCACCGGCATCGCCGTCGAGGCCGGCCGCGTGACGGGCGTGGAGACGACGCGCGGCGCGATCCGGGCCGGGAAGGTCGGCCTCGCCGTGGCCGGCCGCTCCAGCCAGGTCGCGGCGCTCGCCGGGCTCAAGCTGCCGATCGAGAGCCACGTGCTTCAGGCTTTCGTCACCGAGGGCCTGAAGCCCGTGATCGACCATGTCGTGACCTACGGGATGGGCCACTTCTACATCAGCCAGTCCGACAAGGGCGGCCTCGTCTTCGGCGGCGATCTCGACTTCTACCCCTCCTACGCCGCCCGCGGGAACCTGCCGATGGCCGAGCATGTGCTCGAGGCCGGCGTCACGCTTATGCCGATGATCGGCAAGGCGCGGATGCTGCGAAGCTGGGGCGGGATCATGGACATGTCGCCCGACGGCTCGCCGGTCATCGACCGCGCCCCCCTGGAGGGGCTCTACCTCAACACCGGATGGTGCTACGGCGGCTTCAAGGCGGTGCCGGGCTCGGGCGACTGCTTCGCCCATCTCCTGGCGACGGACGCGCCGCACCCGGCTGCGGCGCGCCTGCGGCTCGACCGGTTCGACACCGGCCACGGCCTGATGGACGAGGAGGGAACGGGTGCCCAGCACAACCTGCACTGACGCGGTCGCGGCGGGGTGGCCGGGCCCCGTTTCGCACCGACGCGATACCGACGCGATACCGACGTGATACCGACGCGAGAAAGAGCCCCATGCGCCTCGACTGCCCCCTTTGCGGCCCCCGCGACCTGCGCGAGTTCACCCCAAGGGGCGCGGCCGTCCACGCCCGCCGCCCGGAGGGCGAGACCTGGTCGGAGGCCTGGCACCACCACCTGCACCTGCGCGACAACCCGGCCGGACGATCCGAGGAGCTGTGGTATCACGGCAGCGGGTGCACCGCCTGGCTGATCGTGGAGCGGGACACGGCGACCCACGAGGTCTTCTCGGTGCGCCTTGCCGCGGAGGGCGGCGCATGACGGCGATGTCGGACGGGGGCGCTGCCCCCGCCGCCCGTTCCGGGCGACTCCCCCGGAGTATTTGGGCCAAGATGATGGGGGGGCGCGGCGCCTTGCCGTCCATCGACGCTTTGCGGGCAAGGGGCGGCGGCAGGCCGGCGGTCGCGTGGGGCGCCGGCCGCCGCGCGCCGTCTGCGGCGCCGGAGCCGGAGAGGATGTCGGTGCCGCGGGCGGTGCCGCGCCGGCGTGAGCCGGCGCCGGGCCCAACGGAGGGAGGGGCCGCGACGCCCCGAGCGGAGGCGGGAGCGCCCCCGGCCTGCCTGCGCACCGGGAGGGGCGTGGCATGAGGCTGTCGGGGTATGGCCGGGTCGACCGGACGCAGTCGGTGCCGTTCCGCTTCGACGGGCGGATGCTGACGGGGCATCCGGGCGACACGCTCGCCTCGGCGCTGATCGCGAACGGCGTGCGTTTGGTGGGGCGGAGCTTCAAGTATCATCGCCCTCGGGGGATTCTCACCGCCGGGTCGGAGGAGCCGAACGCGCTCGTGGAGATCGGAGAGGGTGCGGGGCGGGTTCCGAACGTGCGCGCGACCGTGCAGGAGGTGCACGAGGGTCTCGTCGCCCACAGCCAGAACCGCTGGCCAAGCCTCGAGCGCGATCTGCTGGCGGTGAACGACCTCGCCGCGCCGTTCCTCGGGGCGGGGTTCTACTACAAGACGTTCATGTGGCCCGCCGCGTTCTGGGAGCGCGTCTACGAGCCGGCGATCCGGCGCGCGGCGGGCCTCGGCAGCTTCACCCGCGAGGCCGACCCGCATCGGCACGAGAAGGCCTTCGCCTCCTGCGACCTGCTGGTGATCGGGGCGGGCGCGGCGGGCCTGATGGCCGCGCTGGCGGCAGGCGAGGCCGGGGCCGACGTGATCCTGGCCGAGGAGGGGGCGGAGCCGGGCGGGCGGCTGCTGGCCGAGGCGGAGGAGGTCGGCGGGCGACCCGCGCAGGACTGGGCAGCGGCGACGCTCGCCCGCCTTGGTGCCATGCCGAATGTCCGGGTCATGCCGCGCACGGCCGTGACCGGCGCCCATGACGGCGGCACCTACGGGGCGCTCGAGCGCGTGTCGGAGCATCTCGCCCACCCTGCGCCGGAGTGCCCCCGCGACTGCTTCTGGCGGATCGACGCGCGCGTGGCCGTGCTGGCCGCCGGGGCGCTGGAGCGACCGGTGGCCTTCCCCGACAACGACCGGCCCGGCGTGATGATGGCGAGCGCGGTGCGCGCCTACCTGCATCGCTGGGGCGTGGTGCCGGGCGCGCGGATCGCGCTGTTCGCCGCGGGCGACGACGCCCGCCGCACGGCGCGCGACCTCGCCGCGGCGGGGGTGCAGATCGCCGCGGTGATCGACCCGCGTGCCGATGCCCCCGCGCCAGAGGGGATCGACGCGCCGTATTTCGCGGGCGGGCAGGTGGTGGGCACCTCCGGCCGGCAGGGGCTGACGGCGATCCGGGTGCGCGCGGGCGGCAGGGTGCGGCGCATCGCGGCGGACGTTCTGGCGATGTCGGGGGGGTGGAGCCCGACCGTGCATCTTGCCTGCCACATGGGTGGCCGGCCGGTCTGGGACGAGGCGCTGGGCGCGTTCCTCCCGCCTCGGGAGGGCGCGCGGGGCGCCGTGCCGGGGCTGATCCCGGCGGGCGCGGCGGCGGGCGTGTTCGACACCGCCGGGTGCCTCGCCTCGGGCCTCGCCGCCGCGGGGGAGGCGCTCTCGCGCCTGGGGCTTCGCGCGCCGCGGATCGAGGTGCCGGAGGCGGAAGACGATCCGGGTCGGAGCGTTCCGCTGTTCCGCGTCAGCGGGAAGGGCCGCGCCTGGCTCGATTTCCAGAACGACGTGACCGTGAAGGACGTCGAGCTGTCGGCGCGCGAGGGCTTCGTCTCGGTCGAGCACATGAAGCGCTACACCACGCAGGGAATGGCGCCCGACCAGGGCAAGACCTCCAACGTCGTCGCGCTCGCCGTGCTGGCCGAGGCGACCGGGCAGACGATCCCCGAGACCGGCACCACCACCTTCCGGCCACCCTACGTGCCCGTGCCGCTCGGCACCATCGCCGCCGGCGCGCAGGGCAAGGGTTTCGCGCCCGAGCGGTTCACCACCTCGCACGATGCCAGCGCCGCGCGCGGGGCGCCGATGATCGAGGCGGGGCTGTGGTATCGGCCGAGTTACTTCCCCGCGCGCGGCGAGACCACCTGGCGCGAGGCGTGCGCCCGCGAGGTGGCGATGGTCCGCGAGGCGGTGGGCGTGGCCGACGTCTCCACCCTCGGCAAGATCGAGTTCCGCGGCCCCGACACCGGGGCCTTCCTCGATCTCGTCTACACGT
This sequence comes from Rhodobacteraceae bacterium HLUCCA09, assembly GCA_001314685.1. GTDB lineage: Bacteria > Pseudomonadota > Alphaproteobacteria > Rhodobacterales > Rhodobacteraceae > HLUCCA09. The sequence continues at coordinate 28,334 of LJNT01000147.1, read as the reverse complement.
CGCGCTTCTCGACGCTGAAGCCGGGGCGCGCGCGCTACGGGATCATGCTGCGCGAGGACGGCCACGTAATGGACGACGGCACCACGGCGCGCCTGTCCGACGACATCTGGGTGATGACCACGACCACCGCCGCGGCGGGGCAGGTGATGGCGCATCTCGAGATGGTGCAGCAATGCCATGCGCCGGGAATGGCGACGCGGTTCACCTCGACCACCGACGGCTGGGCTCAGTTCGCCGTGGCGGGGCCGCGCGCGCCGGACCTGCTCGCGCAGGTGCTCGACGGGGGGCACGACGCCGGGTCCTTTCCCTTCATGGCCTGCGCGGCGGTGACGGTCGCGGGCGTCGCGGGGCGGCTCTTCCGCATCTCGTTCTCGGGCGAGCACGCTTACGAGATCGCCGTGCCAGCGCGGCATGGCGCGGCGCTCTGGCGCCTGCTCTGCGCCTACGCCGAGGGGCTGGGTGGCGGCCCCTACGGCATGGAGGCGCTGAACGTGCTGCGGATCGAGAAGGGCTTTCCCACCCATGCCGAGTTGCACGGGCGGACGACGGCCTTCGATCTCGGGCTGCAGAACATGCTCTCGCCCAGGAAGGACTTCATCGGCAAGGCGGCGGCGACGCGGCCGGGCCTGCTCGACCCCGGGCGCGAGCGGCTGGTCGGCCTGCGGCCGGTCGACAAGGCCGGCAGATTGCTCGCCGGGGCGCACCTGTTCAAGCGGGGGGCGAAGGCGATCCGCGTCAACGACCAGGGCTACCTGACCTCCGCCTGTCACTCGCCGACCCTCGGCCACGACATCGCGCTCGGCTTCGTCTCTGCCGGCCCGGAGCGGATGGGCGAGCGGCTGTCGATGGTCGACCACCTGCGCGGAGTGACGACCGAGGTGGAGATCTGTTCGCCCGTCTTCCTCGACCCCGACGGCGCCCGCGCGAGGAGCTGAGCCGATGCCCACGTTGCCCCCCGAGACCCTGCTCGCCGGCCGCACCGCCCGGCACGGCACGGCGGAGCTTTCCGAGCTGCCGCTGGTGCCGCTGTGGTGGATCGCGCCCTTTCCGGGGCGCGAGGCGGCGCTGTCGCGGGCGCTCGCGGCCGCCCACGGCGTGCCCTTCCCCGCCCCCGGCGAAACGGTGCGGTCGGGCGACACCGAGATCCGCTGGGCGGGCCGGGCGCAGGCGCTGCTGATCGGCCCTGCGGCGGCCGATCCGGGCCTCGCCGAGCACGCGGCCGTCACCGACGTCTCCGACGTCTACGCCCGCCTCGTGCTCACCGGCCCCGACACCGCCTGCGTGCTCGCCCGTCTCGTGCCGCTCGACCTGCGGCCCGCGCGCTTCCCCGCCGGGCGCACGGCGCGCACTCTGCTCGGCCACATGACCGCGCAGGTGACGGCGACGCCGGAGGGGGTCGAGCTTCTCGTCATGCGCTCCTTCGCGCGCACCGCCTTCCACGAGATCGAGACGGCGATGCGGGGCGTGGCGGCCCGTCCTGGCTGACCGGACGGGCCCCTGGCCTCTCCCGGCGGCGACGGAGCGCCTCCGGCTCGCGCCCTCGGGCGCGAGCCGGGCCCAACGGAGGGAAGGCCGCACGGCCCCGAGCGGAGGCGGGAGAGCCCCCGGCCCGGATAGGGAGACCCGATCGGGCGAGACGCGGGGCGCGTCTCGTGGCACAAGGGGCGAGACAGGGGGAGCGCGATGGACGAACCGGCCAAACTGGCGCTGATCGTGGCGGCAATCGTGTTCGGGCTGATGGTGCTGCTGCCGGTCGCCTCCTTCCTCTTGCGCGCGGCCGTGATCGCCGGCCTCGCCGGCCTCGCCGTGTTCGTGCTCGCGCGCCTCTTTCGTCACTGATCGCCGCGGGGGCGGCTCCTGCGCCTGCGCCTCACGCCGCCTTCCGCCTGAGCGAGCAGCCCATCGACGGGATCTGCCCGGCCGGTCCCGTGCCGGTCTCGGCCACCTGCCTCATCGCCTCTCAGAGCTCGCGGCGGGCCTCCGCCGGCGCGGCTTGCGCGCGCGAGGCGTCGAGCCGGCCGCGATATTGCAGGCCGAGCCCCGCGTCGAAGCCTAAGGCATCGGGCGTGCAGGCCGCGCCCCAGGCGCAGGCCACCGCCTGGCCTCGTCAGGCAGGCAGGGGAAGGGAACGTCCCTCTCCTCCGCCACGCACCATGTTCTCGTAGCTGACGGCGGGGTGGCTCGTGGCATCGTTCGAGCAGATCGCCGCGACACCGATGCCAAGCGGCTGCACCTCGCGCGCCTCCCGCACGATCCGCTAGATCCCGGCGAGCACGCAGGGGCAACGGTGCTCGATGACCATCACGAGCCTGCCGCGCTCGCCCCGGATGTCTGTCAGGCCGTCGCGTCGTCCGTCGGTCGCAGGCGGCGCGAACGCGAACGGCGGCGCGGGCCACCCGAAGTTGCAGACGGGCGCTGTCTCGGCCGTGCCCGGTCTCTTGCGCTTGCTTGGCTGCGACAGAGCCCAGCCCGCTGTGCCGCCCGGCACACCCCTCTCAGCGGCAGTGGCGGGCGACCTCGCGCTCGCGCAGGCCCGTCTCGACCAGCAGGCAGCGGTCGCGCGCCTCGTAGTAGTAGCCGCGGGCATACCACATCACTGCCTCGTCCATGTCGCCGTCCGACACCATCCACGCGCCGCGCAGGTATTTCACCGCGTAGTTCAGGTTCGTCTCGGCATCGAGCAGGTCGGCGGGCTGGCCCTGAAAGCCCATGCCGCGCGCCGTGGCGGGAAGAATCTGCATCATGCCCCAGTAGGGGCCGTTGCGGGCATGCGGGCGATAGTCGGATTCGCGCTGGATCACCTTGTGCACCAGCGGGCGGGGCACGCCGTGACGGTCGGCGTATTCGTCGATCAGGGTGCGCAGTTCGGGCGTCTCGCCGGGGTGGAGCGGCATCACCGCCTTCGTCGACAGGTCTTCCTGCTGCGTGCCGCAGGCGGCGAGGGCGACGAGCGCGGCGGCGGCGACAAGTCGGGCGGCAGTGTGCAAGGTCATGTCGGGCACGTCTCCGTGATGCGGCTGGCGCGCAGTTGGCGCGGGCCGTCGCGGCTTGACAAGCCGCGCGCGCGCGCCCCGCGTGCGGGGTGGCGGAAAGTCGCCGGCCGCCCGCGTCGGCGCTCCGGGTTGCGCCGGCCGCGCCGCGCGCCCTAGATCGAGCACGACCCCTGACGGAGGATTCCATGCTGCCCAGTCTTGCCCGCGTTACCCGCCCTGTCTTCGACGCCGCCGCCGAGGGAGGAGCGCGCAACCTCGGCGATCTGCCGGAATGGGATCTGACCGATCTCTACGCGGGCGAGGATGCGCCCGAGCTTTCCCGCGATCTCGACTGGCTCGCGGCCGAATGCGCCGCCTTCGCCGCCGATTACGAGGGCAAGCTGGCCGGCCTCGACGCGGGCGCCATGCTCGCCTGCGTGCAGCGCTACGAAAAGATCGACGAGGTGGCGGGCCGCATCATGTCGTTCGCGGGGTTGCGCTACTACCAGGAGACGACCGATGGCGGCCGGGCCAAGTTTCTCGGCGACACGCAGCAGAAGATCACCGACGACACGACGCCGCTCGTCTTCTTCAGCCTCGAGCTCAACCGGCTCGACGACGACCACCTCGAGGGCCTGCTGACGGCGAACGACGCGCTCGCCCGCTACCGCCCGATCTTCGAGCGGATGCGCGCGATGAAGCCTTACCAGCTGTCGGACGAGCTGGAGAAGTTCCTCCACGACCAGTCGGTGGTGGGGGCGGCCGCGTGGAACCGGCTGTTCGACGAGACGATCGCGGCGCTCGAGTTCGAGGTACAGGGCGAGGTTCAGGGCCTCGAGGCCACCCTCAACCACCTGACCGACCAGGATCGCGCCAGCCGCGAGGCCGCCGCGCGCGAGCTCGCCCGCGTCTTTTCGGAAAACGCCAAGCTCTTCGCCCGCGTCCACAACACGCTCGCCAAGGAAAAGGAGATCGAGGACCGCTGGCGCGGCATGCCCACGCCGCAGACCGGGCGCCACCTCGCCAACCATGTCGAGCCCGAGGTGGTCGAGGCGCTGCGCGATGCCGTGGTGCGGGCCTATCCGCGCCTGTCGCACCGCTACTACGAGCTCAAGCGCAAGTGGCTCGGCCTCGATACGCTGGAAGTGTGGGACCGCAATGCGCCGCTGCCGATGGAGGACGACCGCGTCGTCGGCTGGGACGAGGCGCGCGAGACGGTGATGAACGCCTATGCCGAGTTCGACCCCAAGATGGCCGAGCTGGCCGAGCCGTTCTTCCACAAGGGCTGGATCGACGCGGGCGTGAAGCCCGGCAAGGCGCCGGGCGCCTTCGCCCACCCCACGGTCGCCTCGGTGCACCCCTACGTGATGCTCAATTACCTCGGCAAGCCGCGGGACGTGATGACGCTCGCCCACGAGCTCGGCCACGGCGTGCACCAGCGGCTCGCGGCGGGGCAGGGAGAGCTCTTGTCGTCGACGCCCCTGACGCTGGCCGAGACGGCGAGCGTGTTCGGCGAGATGCTGACCTTCCGCCGGATGCTGCGCAATGCCGAGGGCGACGCGCAGCGCAAGGTGATGCTCGCCGGCAAGGTCGAGGACATGATCAACACGGTCGTCCGTCAGATCGCCTTCTACGACTTCGAGTGCAAGTTGCACGCCGCCCGTCGCGAGGGCGAACTAACGGTCGACGACATCAACGCGCTGTGGATGAGCGTGCAGGGCGAGAGCCTCGGGCCGGCCTTCACCTTCATGGACGGCTACGAGGTGTTCTGGGGCTACATCCCGCACTTCGTGCACTCGCCCTTCTACGTCTATGCCTACGCCTTCGGCGACGGCCTCGTGAACGCGCTCTACGCCGTCTACGAAGAGGGCGACGCGGGCTTCCAGCAGAAGTATTTCGAGATGCTCGAGGCCGGCGGCTCGAAGCACCACAAGGAGTTGCTCGCCCCCTTCGGCCTCGACGCATCCGACCCCGCCTTCTGGGACAAGGGGCTGGGCATGATCGAGCGCTTCATCGACCAGTTGGAGGCGATGGAGGGGTGACGGGGAACCCTTCGCCAAGGCGAAGGAGTCGCAGGGTCGGGGCGCGTCATTTCGTCCCGATTCGGCGGAAAAAGCGCCCGTCGCTCTGATCACGGCTCTCATTCGGCTGTGTCAAGGCGTTGAAGTCGTTAGTCAGACCCTTAGCCTAGCGAAGGTTCGAGGACGCCAAGCGACATGAGCGTGTCGCTTTGCGTCCCGTGCTGCCGGCCGGCCCGTCACCGCGCGGGTTCGGCTGCAGATCGATGAAACGCAACGCGAGGTTCCATGACACGGCTTATGCTTCTGGCGGGCGCCACGGCGCTGTCCGCCCCCCTTTTCGTCGCCCTGCCGGCCGCCGCCCAGGAGGAGTGCGGCGAGGTCTCGATCACCGAGATGAACTGGGCGTCGGCGCAGGTGGTCACCGCCACCGCGGCCTTCCTGATGGAGAACGGCTACGGCTGCGACGTGGCCGTGGTGCCTTCCGACACCGTTCCGGCCGTCACCTCTGTCTCCGAGAACGGCGAGCCCGACATCGTGACCGAGCTGTGGCTGAACTCGACCGTTAGGCCTACGAGCGCCTCGAGGAAGAGGGCCGCGTCGTGCGCGTCAACGAGGTGCTGGTGCCCGGCGGCGTCGAGGGCTGGTGGATCCCGACCTATCTCGCCGAGGAGCATCCCGAGCTGACAACGCTCGAAGGGATCATGGAAAACCCCGACCTGGTGGGCGGCACCTTCAACAACTGCCCCGACGGCTGGGGCTGCCGCGTGGTGAACGACAACCTGATCCGGGCCATCGACCTGGAATCGTCGGGCCTCGACGTGTTCAACCACGGCTCGGGCGAGACCCTGGCGACCTCGATGGCCTCGGCCTACGAGAACGAGGAGCCATGGTTCGGCTATTACTGGGGGCCGACCGTGCCGCTCGGCCAGTACGACATGACCAAGGTCGAGATCGGCGAGGTCGACCCCGAGGTGCATGCCCGCAACCAGAACCCCGACAGCGACAATCCGGGCGTGTCCGACTTCCCCGCCGCGCCGATCCTGACCTCGGTGACGGCCGATCTGGCCGACCGCGAGCCGCAGGTCGTCGAGTTCCTTGGCAAGATGGAGTGGGAGACCGACACGATGTCGTCGCTGCTCGCCTGGATGGAAGAGAACAACGCCAATGCCGAGGAGACGGCCGTCTACTTCCTGCGCAACTACCAGGACACCTGGAGCGGCTGGCTGAACGATGCCGCGCGCGAGAACCTGTCGGCGCTGCTTCAGCAGGGCTGACACCGCAACGCACGGCAGGACGGGGCCCGGATGGCCAGGCCCCGTCCTTTTCGTATCCGCACGGAGGGGACACGTGGCCACCTATGATTTCGTTTTCGACGCGCTCGGCCTCAGGGGCTGGTGCGGCGAGGCCAGCACCGACACGGACGCGCCCATGTCGATGGACGAGCTCCTGGCGCAAAGCGGCGGAGGCGGCGGCGGCGCCGCGCCGGCCGTTTCGCTCTGGGAGCTGCCGTTTCCCTCGATGGACGCGCTCAACGACGCCTGCGCGGCCTTCCCGCAATCGCGGGAGCTGACGCAGGGGCTGGAGCGGGGCTTTCTCAACGCGAAGGACGCGATGTCCTTCGTGCTCGACCCGCTCACGCAGCCGCTGTCATGGGCGCTCGAATCCGCGCTCTACGGCATCCTCACCACACCGTGGTGGATCGTCATTCCGATCCTGATGGCGATCACGTGGTTCGTGTCGCGCTCCTGGGGCCTGCTTGCCTTCGTCACCCTGTCGATCGCGGGCCTCGCCTTCATCGACCATTACGACTACGCGATGCAGACTCTCGCGATCATCTTCGTGTGCGCCTTCATCTGCGTGCTGATCGGCGTGCCCATCGGCATCGCCATGTCACGATCGGACAGCTTCCAGAACGGGGCCATCCCCGTCCTCGACATGCTGCAGACGCTGCCGCCCTTCGTCTACCTGATCCCTCTGATCTTCCTGTTCAGCGTCACCGAGCCCAAGCTCTACGGCATCGCCATCATCCTCTACGCCATCGTGCCGGTGATCCGGCTGACCAACCTCGGCATCCGCATGGTCGACCCCCACGTGATGGAGGCGGCCGAGGCCTTCGGCATGACCAGGCGGCAGAAGCTCTACGGCGTGCAGATCCCGCTGGCCCTGCCCAACATCATGGCCGGCGTGAACCAGACGATCATGATGAGCCTCGCCATGGTGGTGATCGCCAGCCTCGTCTCGGCGCCCGGCCTCGGCGTGCTGGTCCTGCGCGGCATTCGCAATCTCGAGCTCGGCGTCGGACTGGTGGCGGGCCTCGGCATCGTCATCCTCGCCGTGATCCTCGACCGCGTGACCAAGGCCTCGCTGGCGCGGATCAACGCGCAGCAGAAGAGCTGAGGGGAGGGACCGCATGAAACAGACGCGAGACGACAAGCGCACGACCGTCGAGATCCGCCACCTCTACAAGATCTTCGGCGACGACCCGAAGGGCGCGCTGGCCCATGTCGAGGCCGGCATGTCCAAGACCGAAATCCTGAAGGAGCACAACCACGTCGTCGGTCTCAACGACATCAACGTCGAGGTGAAGGACGGCGACATCACCGTGATGATGGGGCTGTCGGGCTCCGGCAAGTCGACGCTCATTCGGCACCTCAACCGCCTGATCGAGCCCACGGCGGGCGAGGTGGTGGTCGATGGCGACGACATCATGGCCTATGGCGACGAGGCGCTGCGGCGCCTGCGCCGCGAGAAGATGTCGATGGTGTTCCAGAACTTCGCCCTTTTCCCCCACCGCACCGTGCTCGAGAACGCCGCGCTCGCCCTGGCGGTGCGCGGCGTGAAGCGGGCCGACTACGAGGACGAGGCGCGCAGATGGCTCGACCGGGTGGGCTTGGGCGGCAATGCCGACCAGTATCCCAGCGCGCTCTCGGGCGGCATGCAGCAACGGGTGGGCCTTGCCCGCGCACTCACCTCCAACGCGCCGATCATGCTGATGGACGAGGCGTTCTCCGCGCTCGACCCGCTCATTCGCACCGACATGCAGGATCTGTTGCTGGAGCTGCAGGCGGAACTGTCGAAGACGGTCGTCTTCATCTCCCACGATCTCGACGAGGCGCTCAAGCTCGCCGACCACCTCGTGATCCTGAAGGACGGCTACGTCGTGCAGCAGGACGAGCCGCAGGCGATCCTGATGAATCCGGGCGACGACTACATCATCGACTTCATCTCCGACATCAACCGCGCCCGCGTCCTGCGGGTGCGCTCGGTGATGCGCGCCACCGCCCAGCCCCAGCCCAACGTTGCGGGCCAGGTCCACCCCGAGGACACGCTCGAGAAGGTCATCGCCATCTCCGGCGGCGAGACCGGCCTGCGCTATGCGGTGACCGACGACGAGGGACGGCAGGTGGGCATCCTCGAGATGCAGGATCTCGTGCGCGCCCTCGTCCCCACCGGCGCGTCGGAAAGCGGCATGCGCACCCGCGCCTCCGCCTGACCCCGGCCGCGCGTCGCCCGCCCGTCCTGCGCCGCGTCGGCCGGGCTGCCGCGCCGCCCCCCATCATCTTGGCCCAAATACTCCGGGGGGGTCGGCCGGAACGGCCGACGGGGGCAGCGCCCCCTCCGTCCTTGCCGCCCGCTCACGTCCCTCAGTCGAGCTCGGTCCAGGGCCAGGGCTTGACCTCCGACGCGCCGGTCTGGAAGCGGGCGGCCTTGGCGATCCACACGCCGAGGTCGGTGCCGAACTCGGCGAGCCGCTCGTTGGGCTGCTTGTTGTTCAGCAGCATGATCACGAACTGGACCACCGTCGCCACGGTCAGCACGGTGTTGGCGAGCGACAGCATGACCCAGATGATGATCATGTAGACCAGCCGCAGGAAGATGTTTTCGGCCGGTCCCGGGTCGGGCTGCGGACCGTGCAGGCGGCCATCCAGGGAGTCACGCGGCGCTCCGGCCTGCCGTCCCGTCTCGTCGTCCATCGGTGGCCTCCCTTGCTGCGCCCGCAAGCCTGCCGCGAAGCGCCCGCCGCTGCAAGATCGCGCTGGCGGGGAGTGTGCCGGCCGCGATAGGGTCGGGGCCGCGGCCAGGGGAGGGGGCGATGGGACGGATCGTGCGGGGCCTGCTTGTCCTGGTGCTGGTGCTCGCGGCGCTCGCCGTCGTCGCGGCGACGGCGGTCGTCACGATCGGCCCCGGCATGGTCGAGCGCGGCCGCAACGCCATCGCGCCGGGCGGGCCCTGGCCGGTGAGCGACGAGGCCGCGGCGCTGCACGACAGCCTCGTGATCGGCGACTGGCACGCGGACACGCTGCTGTGGAACCGCGACCTGCTGGAGCGGGGCGGGCGCGGTCATGTCGACCTGCCCCGGCTGATCGAGGGCAACGTGGCGGTGCAGGTCTTCACTGCCGTCACCAGGTCGCCCGCCGGCCAGAACTACGAGGAAAACCAGGCGGACGCCTTCGACAACATCACGCCGCTGGCCATGGGCCAGCTCTGGCCGCCACGCACCTGGGGCAGCCTGCTCGAGCGCGCGCTCTACCAGGCCGGGCGGCTGGAGCGGGCGGCCCGCGCCTCGGAGGGGCGGCTCGCGATCATTCGCGACGAGGCCGATCTCGACGCGGTGCTGGCTGCCCGCGAGAGGGGCGAGACGGTGGTTGGGGGCCTGCTCGGGATCGAGGGGGCGCACGCGCTCGAGGGCGATCTGGCCAATCTCGACCGGCTGACGGAGGCCGGATACCGCTTGGTCGGGCTGACGCACTTCTTCGACAACGAGGTGGGCGGGTCGCTGCACGGGCAGGGCAACCGCGGGCTGACCGACATGGGCCGCGCGCTCGTGGCCGAGATCGCGCGGCGCGGGCTGATCCTCGATCTTGCCCACGCCTCGCCGGCGGTGGCCCGCGAGGTGATCGCACGCACCGACATCCCCCTCGTCGTCTCGCATACCGGCATCCGCTCGCATTGCGACACGCCGCGCAATTTCCCCGACGATCTGATGCGGCGCATCGTCGGGAACGGGGCGGCGGCGGGCGGCGGCGTCGTCGGCATCGGCTTCTGGGCCGACGTCACCTGCGACGCGAGCCCCGCGGGCGTCGCCTCGGCCATCCGCGCCGCGATCGACCTGCTCGGCGAGGATCACGTCTCGCTCGGCTCAGACTGGGACGGCTCGGTGACGGTCGGCTTCGATGCCGCCGGGCTTCCCGCGCTGACCCACGCCATGCGCGAGGCCGGCCTGACCGAGGCACAGATCCGCAAGGTCGCTGGCGAGAACATGCTGCGGGTGCTCCGCACGCGCCTGCCCTGACGCCCTGACGCCGGTCCCGGCGTCCCTTCCGTCCGTTAACCCTTTGTTCAGGCTCTCGTTGAACGAGGGTTACCGCTCCCTTAACGCATCGGGACGGGGGTAAACGATGCGTTAAGGGAGCTCGCCGTCCATGTGCCTGATCTGTGCCGCCCGTCCCGCCTGCGGGCCGGACTGCGACTACCCCGCCCAGCCGGTGATCGGGGCGACGCCGCCCGGTGGCGGCACGGTCGCGCCCGGCGGCACGGTCGCGCCCGGCGGCGCGGGGGCGTCTGCCGGCGGGACGAATGTTGGCGCCGCGGCCGCGATCGCCGACTATCTCGCCGGCGGCTACCTCTCGTGGCTCGACGAGACGGGCTATCTCGCGCAGCCGGTGCACGTCACCAGCCCCGAGGGCGAGATCACCGTCAGCTTCGAGGGGATAACGGCCGCCATGCGCCCGCTGGCCGAGGCCGCGCTCGCCGCGTGGGCCGACATCGCCGACCTGTCGTTCCGCGAGGCGCCGGCCGACGGGGCGCAGATCGTCTTCCAGGACGACGAGCCGGGCGCGTTCAACCGCTGGCGCTACGATTTCGGCGACATGCGCGCGACCTATCTCGGGGCGACGGTCAACATCGAGGCCGGCCTTGCCAACCTGCACGGCACCGAATGGGGAAGCTGGACCTACGCCACCTTCCTGCACGAGGTGGGCCACGCGCTCGGGCTGGGGCACCCGGGTGCCTATGGCAGCTTCGTCGAGGCGCGCTCGGGCGGTCGGCTGTTCGACGAGGATACCGAGCTGATGTCGGTCATGTCCTACTTCCGGCATGACGGGCACACCCACATGTTCGGCTCGCGCGCCTGGCCCGTCACGCCGCAGCCGGCCGACATCCTGGCGATCCGCGCGCTCTACGGCACGGCCGAGGAGGTGCGGCCGGGTGACACCGTCTATGGCCGCGGCACCCACCTCGACGGCCCCCTCTCGGCGCTCGCAAGCGGATCGAAACCGGTGATCGCCACGCTGGTCGACACCGGCGGGCACGACATGATCGACTGGTCGCACGACGGGCGCGACGCCCGGATCGACCTGCGCCCCGGGGCGGCGTCGACGGTCGACGGTATGGAGGCGGGCCTCGCCCTCGGCCCCGAGACGTGGATCGAGAACGCGAGAACCGGTTGGGGCGACGACGTTCTGCTCGGCAACGCGCTCGACAACGTGCTCGAGGGGGGCGCAGGAAACGACACGCTCGAGGGCGGCGCGGGCGACGACACGCTCGATGGCGGCGCCGGCAGCGGCGATACCGCGGTGTTCGAGGGCGGCTTCGGCAGTTACGTGCTGCGCCTGTCGGCGGCGGGGATCGAGGCGACCGACAAGCGCGCCGACGGCTCGGGACGCGACCTACTGACCGGCATCGAATACCTGCGCTTCGCCGACGGCATCTCGTTCGGCGCCGAGGGCGCGGTGCGGGTCAACACGCTGTCGGGGGCGCTCGGGGTGGAGGTCGACGACCTTTCGACGCTCGCGCGGCTCTACATCGCCTATTTCGACAGGGCGCCCGATGCGCTCGGCTTCGTCTTCTGGGCGACGCAGATGTCGGAGGGGATGAGTGTGCGCGACGTCGCCCGCGACTTCTTCAACCAGCCCGAGACGCGGGCGCTTTTTCCCGATCCGGGCGATGCCGGCGCCCTGATCGACGCGGCCTATTCCAACCTGCTCGAGCGGGCGCCGGATGCGGCGGGGCGCGCGTGGTGGCTGGACGAGCTGGACTCTGGGCGGGTCGATCGCGCCGACTTCATGCTGGCGCTGATCCGCGGCTCCGAGACCAACGCGGCCGCCGAGGGCGACCGCCGCACGCTGACGGACAAGACGGATATCGGCCTGTCCTACGCGGTGGCGCACGGCCTGACGAATGGCGCAAACGCCCGCGCGGCGATGGAGGTCTATTCGGTGGCCGACCGCGCCGGCAGCCTCGGCGCGGCCGGAGACCTGATCGCCGGCTTCCGCGACGCGGCGGGCGAGGCTGCGAGCGACGAGGTGGTGGTCGAGATCGCCGGCGTCCTCGACGACCCGCTCGCCTGGGCCTGAATGGGCGGCGTCGCCCTAGCCCGGGGGCGGCCCGGCCCGCTCGAGGATGGCGTCGATCGCGGCCTGGGTGCCGCGGCTCCATTCGAGCGGCACGGGGTAGGGGGCGCCACCGCGCAGGCAGGCGCAGAACGCCTCTACCTGCGCGACATACTGGTGCGCGTCGGGAAACCGCTCTGCCGCGCGGTCGCGGCTGGAGCGGATCATCTCCACTTCGGCGAGGCCGTAACTGCCGGGGGTGAAGGGCGCCGCGAGGCGGATCAGCCCGTCGGTGCCGTGAAACGTCATCTCCTGCCACGGCGCCAATCGAAGCGAGGTGCGGATCGACAGTCGCGCGCCACCGATGCTGCCCGTCGCCGACAAGTGGGCATCGACGCCCGCCTCCCATGCCGCGGTGGCGGCTGCGATCTCGGGCTCGGCGGCGAGCGCGAATCTTGCGGCGCCGAGCGGGTAGACCCCGAGGTCGCGCAGGCCGCCGCCGCCGAGGTCGGCACTGTTGCGGATATTGGCCCGGTCGCGCAGGTCGATGGTGAAGGCGCCCTCGACATGCAGCACCTCGCCGATGGCACCGTCGGCGATCAGCGCCCGCACTCGCTGCCATTGCGGATGATGCACGATCATGAAGCCCTCGGCGGCGAGCCGCCCCGCCCGGTCGCGCGCCGCGATCAGCCGGTCGATCTCGGCCACCGACATGGCCACCGGCTTTTCGCAGAGCACCGCCTTGCCGGCGTCGAGCGCGCGCTCGACCCATTCGGCGTGCAGCGTGTTGGGCAGAGGGATGTAGACCGCGTCGATGCCGGGGTCGGCGAGCAGCGCCTCGTAGCCCACGTGCACCCGAAGGCCGGGCGCCCAGGCGAGAAAGGCATCGGCGCGCGCCGCGTCGCGCGTGGCGAGCGCGGCAAGGTCGGCCCCGCGCGCTGCGTGGATCGCCCGCCCCATGACGCGCTCGGCAAAGGCCGACGCGCCCAGGATTCCCCATTGCACCCTGCTGCCCATGACGCCCCTCCGCTCGATTCGGACCCGATCATCGTGGGCGCGCGCCTAGCACGCCGGCGCCCGGCAGCGCCATCGCGCGCCCCCCGAACGAGAGCGCCCCGCGCCGGCGTCCTGGCCGGGCGGGGCGCATGTGGCCCGGATCTCTCCGATCAGTTGGTGCAGGGGATTTCCTGCTCGATCACCTCGGCGCCGCGGCGGATCTTGGTCGTGCAGACCCGCTCCTGCTCGATGATCTCGGGCACGACCTCCATGATGCCGAGCAGGTCGTTCTGGTTGACCTCCACGACCTCGGCTTCAAGGGTGTCCTCCGCGCCCACGAGGCTGAGCGACAGTCGCCCGGTCGATTGCGCCTGTGCCAGCGACGCGACTTCCTGAGGCGTGGCCTCGACCGTCACGGTGCGCGCCACGACAGGCCCGGTGCGGTCGCTGTCTGCCATCTGGTCGATGGCGATGATGCGCACGTTCGTCTCGATCAGCTTGGTGATCTCGCGGCTGAGATCCGAGCGGCTGTCACCGTTGCCTGTCCAGTACACGTCGACCCGGTCGCCCGGCCGCAGGAAGCCCGACACGCCCGACGCGACGTCGACCCGGATGGCGAAGGCGCGCATGCCCCGTCCAAGGCGCGACGTCAGGCCGGCTTCCTGCCCCGGTTCGGTGACCTTGGAGGCGAGGACGGGCTCGAACGTCTCGACGCTGCGCAGGATGAAGCGCGGGTCCTCGTCGCCGGGGAACAGGGCGTCGACCTCGGTAAAGGCGCCCTCGGGCACGCTGTCGGCCTGCCATGCGATCAGCTTGACCGAGTCGCGGTCGAGCGTCTCGCCGTAGGCGCGCGGCTCGGTGAAGACCGCGATGCGCGTCATCTCCGGCATCTTCGCCTTCTCCGCTTCGAGGCGCTGCACCTCGGCTCGCATGCCGTCGATGAATCCTTGCGCCATGTAGACGGCGAATCCGGCGAGGCCGACCCCCACGACAAGAACCAGAGCGAAGACGAGACGCATGTTCTTCCCCTACTTTCGAGGCCGCCGAAGCGACACTGCACCAAAAGCCGTCCACGAGCGCGGAGACGGGTCGGTCGGGCGTTCCCATCCGGGATGATGCAGGCCCGCGCGACCGATCGTTTCCAATCTCGCTCCCGATTGCGGCCAAAGCAGGGCGCCACGCGGGTGCTTCGGTGGCGTCGGCAGCAGCCGGCGCCATGCCGGGGCTGACCCCCGTCAGTCGAGTATCGTATGGACGTCGTAGCTGCTGAGCCTCGTGCCGATGTTCTCCGCGCCGGGCCGGAACGAGTCGCCGAGGATGCTGATGACCAGCAGCGCGAGGCCGATGGTGCCGGCCGACAGCAGCACCCAATCCACCGTCACCGCGCCCGAGGTCTCCTTGCGGAAGGCGCGGATGCGGCAGGCGAGGTCGGACAAGTAAGCGGGCATGACGAACTCCTTTTTGTGGCGCGGTGCGCCGATCACGGTCACATCCGACAGGGTGGGAGCCGAATATGGCTAAAGGTAGGTGTTTCATGGCTGCCCCAATGACCTGGGCGGCCTGTTGCTCAACGAAACGTGCACGGTCTGGCGACGGTGCCTCGAGGGTTGGGCGGTGCCGTGCACTCCGAGCGGCCGAAGACAGACCCTCTTTCCGGATCGGACGAAAAAGGGCCGCGCCTCTCCACGAGACGCGGCCCTGTTCCCGTCGTCGAAGCGCGTTAATCGCCGACAGTAGTGGTGTCGCCCGGTTCAATGGACTCCAGCTCACCCCGGATATCACCCGACAGATCGGTGAGGCCGGTGCGGACGGCGCCGATCACAAGGATGCCGAGGCCGACGAGCGCGGCGGTCAGCACTACCCAGTCCACGGTCACGGCGCCGTCTTCGTCCTTGCCGAAGTTCTTGATGAAGTCGAAAAGTTTCATGTCACGTCCCTCCAGAGGATCACTTTCGATGGTCCGCCGCGTCGGCCTCATCCGGGTCAGCCTCTCTCTTCGACCCGTCCGCCGCCTTGGCTGAGGGCAAATAAGCCCTTGGATTGGGGCAAGACTTTGTTGCGGATCGTACGTTTTTGGAGCCCGCGGAAAAGACCCTGAAAGACACGTCAACACGTTGAATTGAAGAGAAATATTTTTTTGCCATGCCCGACCGGACGGGCGCGAGGGAGCGGCGGGCGTTGCCCGCAAGGCCCATGAGACGGACGAAAGTCGCCCCGTTGCGCGGCTGCGCTGGCCTCGGGCGCAGTCTTGAGGGACAGTCGCGTCAGGACTGGCGCGTCAGATCGCCGGCGACGAGGCAGAGAGCATGAGACTTTCATTCCGCACCGCGCCCGATCGGGCGGGCAGGGCGCCGTTTGGCGCTGCCGCGGCCGTCGCGCTGGCGTCCGGTCTGGCGTCTGTCCTGGCAGCGGGCGCCGCGGGCGTGGCGCGTGCCGAGGCGGGGGCGCAGGGCGCGGCCAGGGCGGCATCGACCGACGCCGCCGCGCCGTCCCCGGCGGTCGCTTCCGCGACTGCCGAGCCTCCCCCTGCGCCGAGCTTTCGCCGCGTCAAGGTCGGCTCGAACGCGGCCGGCACCCGGCGGATCACGGTTCAGATCGACGGGGAAGAGCAGGCGCGGATCCTTGCCGCGAACCCCGCCGTGCCGCGACCGCCCGACGTGCCCTTCGACGTCGGTCGCGGCGCTGCCGGACTCGCAGAGGGTGCGGGCGAGGGACCGGGCGAGGCGCCCGCGACGGCGCTTGGCTGGTACTGGGATCTCGTCTCGCCCGCCCGCGCCGACGCGAGCTCGGGCCGGCTGTCGCTCGCCGAGGCCGCGCTCGGCCGCGGCCCATCGGCGGTGCCTGCGCCGCGACTGGCGACACTGCAGCGGATCGCCGACGCGCATGGCCGCGACATTCTCGCCGCAACGGCGGGCCGTGGCGTGTCGCCCGCCCTCGTGCTCGCGGTGATCTCGGTGGAGAGCGCGGGCCGGCCGCAGGCGGTCAGCCATGCCGGAGCGGCGGGGCTCATGCAGCTGATGCCGGCCACAGCGGAACGCTTCGGCGTGACCGACCGGATGGACCCGCGGCAGAACATCCGCGGCGGCGTGGCCTACCTCGAGTGGCTGCTCGACCATTTCGGGCGCGACGCGGTGCTGGCGCTCGCGGGCTACAACGCGGGCGAGGGGGCGGTGGCGCGGCACGACGGCGTGCCGCCCTTCGCCGAGACACGCGACTACGTGCCCAAGGTGCTCGCGGCGTGGCGGCTGGCGCGCGGTCTCTGCCTCAGCCCGCCACAGCTGATCTCGGACGGCTGCGTATTCCGCACCGGCGATCGCCTCGCGCAAGGCAACTGACGGAGAGGCCCAGCGCCCGCCCCCGAGCGGCGGTCGCCCCACCCGCCCACCCGCGCCTGCCGCTCGGGGGCGGGCGCGGGGCCGTTTCGCCGCCTTCGGCGGCGACCCGACTGGTCGGGAGGATCAGCTGCGCAGGGCGGCGAGAGCTTCGGTCAGGTCGAGCGCGCCGTCGTAGAGGGCACGGCCCGAGATGGCGCCGGCGATCGGCCCGGCGTCGCGCAGGGCCACCAGGTCGGCGAGGGAAGAGACGCCGCCCGAGGCGATCACCGGAATCGAGATGGCGCGGGCGAGCGCGGCGGTGGCGGCGACGTTGGGGCCGGCCATGGCGCCGTCGCGGTCGATGTCCGTGTAGACCAGCGCGGCGATTCCGGCATCCTCGAAGCGGCGGGCAAGGTCGGTCGCCTCGTGCTCCGTCGCCTCGGCCCAGCCGCGCGTCGCCACTCTGCCGCCCCGCGCGTCGAGGCCGACGGCGATGCGGCCCGGATGGGCAGCGGCCGCCTCGTGCACGAGGTCTGGCGCCTCCACGGCCACCGTGCCGAGGATCACCCGCGCCACGCCGGTCTCGAGCCAAGCCTCGATCGTCGCCCGGTCGCGGATGCCGCCGCCCAGTTGCACCGGCACGTCGACGGCGGCGAGGATCGCGCGCACCGCCTCGGCGTTGACAGGCCGGCCCGCGAAGGCGCCGTCGAGATCGACGAGGTGGAGCCAGTCGCAGCCCGCCGCCGCGAAGCTCCGGGCCTGCGCGGCGGGGTCGTCGCCGAATATGGTGGCCGACCCCATGTCGCCGCGCAGCAGGCGGACGCACTGGCCGTCCTTCAGGTCGATGGCGGGGTAGAGGATCATCGGCTGCGCTCCGTCAGGGACGCGGTCTCCTGCCATGGTGCGGCGCGGGATGCAAAGGGCCGTCACCCTCACGCTCGATCGGGGCATGGGGCGCGCGCCGGACTCGGCGAGGCCATCAGGGAGCAAGGACATGCGACAGGCATTCGTGGCGGCGCTTGGCACGCTCGCCCAGCCGGTCGCGGGCCGCGGCCCCCGAACCCGCGGTCGGGACGTGGCGAACGGGGCCGGGCGATGACGGCGCCTGCGCCCCATATGCGCATCTGCGACTGCGGCGCCCGGATCTGCGCCGTGATCGAGCGCGCCTTCGCGCTTGGCGGGCAGCCGGCTGAGCCGGACGCCGTGGGCAGCCGGCTGAGCCGGACGCCGTGGGCAGGCGGATGATCCGGGGCATGGCAGCGGAGGAGGCGGGCTCTGCGGGGGCGGGCTCTGCGGGGGCGGGCACCAGGCGGGGCGGGCGCATCCGGGCGCCGGGCCGCGACACGCGCCGCCGGTCGACGATGGAGCTGTCGGCCGTGGACGACTCACCGTCTCGTTCCGCGTCGGCCGGATCTGCCGGGGAAAGCCCTTGCCGCGCGTGGGCCGGGCGCGACGGCCGCCGTCGGGCGACCGGGCCGGACCAGGCGCAAATCTCTTGAAGGAAGAGATTTGCCAAGAGCCTTGCTCAAGGCTCTTGCGCCCCCCTGGCCGGCCGGGCGCTCAGGGGCTCCACGCCAGGAAGTTGGCAATGAGGCGCAGGCCCGGCCCCTGGCTCTTCTCGGGGTGGAACTGGGTGCCGATCGTCGTGCCGTGGGCGACGATCGCCGTCACCGGCATCCCGTAATCGGCCGTCGCGAGCAGCTGGTCGGGCACGTCCATCGCCATGTGGTAGGAATGGACGAAGTAGGCATGGTCGCCCGTTGCCAGCCCCTCCAGCACCGGGTGGTCGCGCAGAAGGGTCAGGTCGTTCCAGCCCATGTGCGGGATCTTCAGCGCCGGGTCGGGTGGGGCGATGCGCACCACCTCGCCGTCGATCCAGCCGAAGCCCGGCACCGTTTCGTATTCGTGGCCCGCCCGCGCCATCATCTGCATGCCCACGCAGATGCCGAGGAAGGGGCGCCCCTTGCGCTCCACCGCCTCGACGATGGCCTCGTGCAGGCCTTCGCGCGCCTCGAGCGCGCGCTTGCAGGCAGGGAA
Organism: Rhodobacteraceae bacterium HLUCCA09; assembly: GCA_001314685.1. GTDB lineage: Bacteria > Pseudomonadota > Alphaproteobacteria > Rhodobacterales > Rhodobacteraceae > HLUCCA09. The sequence continues at coordinate 9,663 of LJNT01000147.1, read as the reverse complement.
GGCGCCGTCGCCCGGCAGCACGATCCGGTCGGCGGCGGCGACGTCCTCGGCCCGGTCCGAGACGATGACGCCGCCCGCGCCGATCTCGCGCGCCATCCGCCGGAACGCCTTTTCGGCGGAGTGCAGGTTGCCGCTCTCGTAGTCGACGAGGACCGTCGTCATCGCGCTCAGAGGCTCCCCTTGGTCGAGGGCACGGCATCGGCCTTGCGCGGGTCGGTCTCGACCGCCTCGCGCAGCGCGCGGGCGACGGCCTTGAACGCCGCCTCGGCGACGTGATGGGCGTTGACGCCGGAGAGGCGCTCGACGTGAAGGGTGATCCCGCCATGGGTGGCGAGCGCCTGGAAGAACTCGCGCACGAGCTCGGTGTCGAAGGTGCCGATCTTCGCTGTCTCGAAGGGGACGGACCACGCGAGGTAGGGCCGGCCCGACAGGTCGAGCGCGGCGCGCACCAGCGCGTCGTCCATCGGCAGCAGGCATGCGCCGTAGCGGCGGATGCCGCGCTTGTCGCCGAGCGCCTGCGCGAGCGCCTGGCCCAGCGCGATGCCCGTGTCCTCGACCGTGTGGTGGTCGTCGATGTGCAGGTCGCCCTCGGCGCGCACGGTCAGGTCGATCAGCGAATGGCGCGCGAGCTGGTCGAGCATGTGGTCGAAGAAGCCCACCCCCGTGCGGTTGTCGTAGGCGCCCGTCCCGTCGAGGGTCAGCTCGACGGCGATCTTCGTCTCGGCGGTGGCGCGGTCGATGCGGGCCTGGCGCATGGAGCTCTCCGGAGCGGGCCGGCAATGGGGGCCGGCGCGCGGGTCTCTACACCCGTCCGCCCGCGGTGGGAAGCGGGGGCGCCAGGGCCGCTTGCGGGGCGTGGCGCGCGCGCCTAGGCTCGGCCGGCCGAGAGAGAGGTTCGCCCATGTCGCATTGCGTCTTTGTCCAGCTCCGCTGCCGGCCGGGCACCGCCTACCGGGTGGCCGACGCGATCGCGCTGAAGGAAATCCATTCCGAGATGTATTCGACGAGCGGCGAATACGACCTGCTCCTGAAGCTCTACATCCCCGATGACGCCGATATCGGGCGCTACATCAACGAGGAGTTGCTCGACGTGCCCGAGATCGAGCGCTCGCTGACCACGCTCACGTTCCGCACCTTCTGATCCGCCGCGGCGCGGAGCGGGCCTTCAGGCGCCATGCCCCGGGCGCGGGGGCAGGGCGGCGAGGCGGTCTGCCAGGGCTGCGAGGTCAACGGGTTTGGTGAAGATGCCGGCGGCCCCGGCCTGCGCCGTGCCGGGCGCCGCTCCCGACTCGCGCGCGGTGACGAGGATGAGCGGCAGGTCGGGCGCGGGCGGGCGCAGCGTGGCGAGCACGTCGCCCCCCGGCACGTCGGCGGTGTCGTCGTCGGCGATCACCGCCGTCCAGCCGCCCGGCTCCTCCCGGATGGCCTCGGCGGCGATGGCGGCAGAATCGCACAGCGCGACCTCGGCGCCCAGCCCCTCGAGGAAGGCGTGCAGCACCTCGCCCGTCTCGCGGTCGCGATCGACGACGAGCAGGGTGGCGCCGGCGAGGCTGGGGCCACCCGGGCGGGGCGCCGTGCCGTCGGCCTCCTTGGCGCACGTGGCGAGCGGCCAGTAGAGCCGCAACGCGGGCGCGCCGTCGTCTGCCGTGCCGCGCTCGATCGCGCCGCCCGCCGCCCGCGCCTGCAGCGCGACAAGGGAAAGCGCGTTGGCCGGGTCGCCAGACGGGAGCTGCGCGGTGCCCCTCGCGGAGGCGGTTTCGGGAGCGGCCCCGCGCTGCGCCGGCCTGCGCGCACCGGCCGCAGACTCCAGCGGAGCGGGCAGGGCGGGCAGGGGCGCGGTGCGCCCGGGGGCGGACATCTCGAGCGCCGCGTAGGGGCGGCCGGCCGAGAGCAGGCCGGCATCGAGGGGGCGGGTGCTCTCGGGGGTGACGACGTCGACGCGCAGGCGGGCGCGCGGGGCGCCGCGCGCCAGAACGAGGCGGGCGAGGGCGAGGCAGGCATGGGCGGCCTCCTCGGCGGCGGGGGCGGGCAGAGCGATATTGCTCGTCTCCACCTCGAGGCGCGTGCCGCGCGGCAGAGCCTCGCCCGCGGCGTCGGGCAGCGCGGCAAGCAGGGGGCGCAGGTCGGCCGTGCTGCCGACGCGCGCCGGCGCGCCGAGATCGCGCAGCCGTGCCACGAGGCGGCCGGCGCGGGCGGCGGCCTCCTCGATGCGGCGGGCGGGCACGGCGAGCGGCGTTCCCGCTGACCCGATCCCTGCCGCCCCGGCGCCGATGGCATGGGCGGCGGCGTTGATCGTGGCGAGCAGGTTGGCGAATTCGTGGGCGAGACCGGCGGCGAGCTGCGACACCGCCTCCTGCCGTTGGGCCCGGCCGAGTGCGGCGCGCAGGTCGGCGGCGCGCGATTCGTCGGCCAGCCGCTCGGTCGCGTCGCGCACGATCAGCACGGCGCCCGGCCGGGCGGCGCCGTCGTCGTCGGGCAGGGCTGAGCGGGTGATCTCGTGGGCGCGGCCGCGGCCCGATTCGTCGGTCCGGCGGGCGAGCACGGCGCCCGCACCGGGCATGTCGGGGGCGGCGTAGCGCCTGCGCCAGTCGCGCCCCAGCCCCGCTTCGGGCGCGTCGAAGCCGAGCAGGTCGGCGGCGGCGCGGTTGAGGTAGACGATCCGCTCGGCCGAATCGACCAGCAGGATGCCGTCGCGCGCCGCCTCGATCGCGGCGACGCGGGCGCGCATCTGCGCCTCTATCCGCTTGAGCCGGGTGACGTTGGCGGCGGTCACCACGAGCGCGCCGTCGGCACCGTGCCGTGCCCGCACGAGGAAGCTGCGCCCGTCGGGCAGGCTCAGCTCGCGCCCGCCGCCCGAGCGGGCGAGCTCGTGCAGGTCGTCGGGGCCGGGGGGCGGGTCGGCCGGCCGCGCGGCGGCGTAGCGGCGAAAGGCGTGCAGGTTCTCGGCCAGGGCCGTGCCCGTGGCCCAGCCGGGGCCGGGGGCGGGCAGCGCATCGGCCAGCGCGGCGTTGGCGAACAGCACCTCGCCGCCCGCGCCGACGATGAGGAACGCATCCTCCGTCACGCCGAGCGCGCCGGTGAGGCGGGCGCGCAGGCGGTCGCGCTCGCGCTCGGCCTCGACCCGGTCGGTCACGTCGGTCTGGGTGGCGACGAGGTGGCGCCGCCTGTCGTCGCCTGCGGCGCCCACGGGGAAGAGGGTCATGTCGGCCCAGTAATCGGTGCCATCCGCGCGGCCGGCACGGACGAGGAAGCGCGCCTCGTGCCCGGCCGCGACGGCGCCCTCGAACAGCGCGCGGTCGACCGCGCCGCTCGCGTCGGCGGTCGCGCCCTCCCTGTCCGGGACGGCGTGCGCGGGCGGCGCGGCCAGCGCGGCGAGGGGGCGGCCGGTGAGCGCCTCGGGCGGCGCGCCGGCGAGCCGCGCCTGCGCCGCGTTGACGTAGACCACCGGGCGGCCGGGCCGGGTGGCGTCGGCCACGGCGACGGGGGCGGGGCTGCCCGCGATCACGCCGGCGAGCAGGGCGTTGTCGTCGGCCAGCGCCTCGGCCGCGAGCGCCTGTCCGAGCAGTGGCGCGAGCTGTTCGACGAGGGCGAGGTCGGCGCGCGAGAAGCCGCCCGGTGCGGCGTGCAGGGCGCAGAGGGCGCGGTGGGGGCGGCCGGGGATCGGGGCGCTGACGAGGCTGCAGTGCGGGGCCGGGTCGATCGCGTCGGGCCAGGCGCCCAGCATCGACAGGTCGGCCATGTTGCGCGCGCGCTTGAACAGGTCGACCGGCGGGTCGGTCGCGCCCCCCCAAGCGCCCGCCGTTGCGGTGCCCGGCCCGTCGCTGCTGCGCGCTGCCCCGTCCGGCCGGCCGCGGGCTGCCTCGGCGCCCGCAAGCGCGCGCAGCACCTGCACCTGCCCGCCTTCGCGTCCGAGCACCATCACGCGCCCCGCCCCTGTGGCGCTGGCGAGTGCCCGGAGCAGCGCCAGCGTCGCCTCGGTCGGGTCGGAGGCGGTGGCGTAGGCCTGCACGCAGTCGAGCAGGGCGCGGGTCGCAGCGTGGGAGGACTTCTCCCGCTCGCGCAGGACCTGGAGCTCGTGCAGCGCCTCGCGCAGACGTTCTCCCTCGTCCATGCGCGGATGGGCCGTCATGCCCGCGAGAGGACCACGCACGAGATCATCAGGTTGCCGTGACGATTGCCGGCGCCGAGAATCGGCCCCTGCTCGCCGAAGGTGAAGACACCGGCGAAAGGGGCGCCGGGCAGCGCCTTGCGCATCCCCTCGGTCACGTCGTCGAGCCTGGTCTCGACGCTGAGCATGCAGCCGCCGCAATAGACGAGCAGCGCGCCGGCGATGTCGGACGCGGCGATGTCGCCCGCCTCGGCCGCCAGCCGGGCGACGCGGCCGGCGCGTGCCGTCAGCCCGTCGGCCGAGCCCGCCATCTGCACGAGCCGCTCGCCCTCGCCCACGTCGGCGAAGAGTGTCAGGCCACCCGCCGGGTCGGCCTCGGCGGGGTGGGCGAGCAGGTGGAAGGGCACGCCGGCGACCTCGCTCACCTCGCGCCCCAGCGGCCAGAAGGCGCTGGGCGACAGGATGTTGCGCGGCGCGAGCCCCGACGCGGCGCCGCCCGCCACGGCGGCCTCCCGCAGGGGCGAGACATCGACGGCGCCGCCCGTCCACGCGCCGTAGACCTCGGCGGCGGGGCGGCCGTCGATCTCGGCGATGCGGCGCCCCTCGGCGCGGGTGACGGTGCCGGCGCGCTCGGTCGGGGCGTAGCCGCTCTGGTAGGCGACGGAGAGGCGCGTCGAGGGGTAGAGCACGCCCACCGCGACGCCCGCGCGCGCCACCTCGCCGCCCGCCACGATCCACCATTGGCCCGACACGTCGTCGTCGGCCGCGCTGCCGCCGAGGATGGGCGTCTCGGCGCCGACGACCGATTCGATGCCGGCGAGCACCCGCTCCTCGTGGCCGGGCGTGCCGTAGACCCAGACGAGATCGGGCCGCTCGCCGGGGCGGTCGGCGGCGGCCATCGCCGCGCGAACGGCCTCCCGCCCGGCCTGCTCGGCGGCGGCGGCGCCGGGGCCGGTGAAGGGCCGCAGGGCGCAGCCGTAGTCGCCGCCTGGATCGTCGATCGTGAACAGCGCGCCGGCGGCGCGGCCGGTCGCCGTGAGCGCCCCGCGGCACGAGGTGCCGCCCATCAGCGCGACACCGCGCGCCCGCGCCCACTCGATGAGCGGCGCGGGGTCCTGGGTGCAGCCGGTGTGCAGGGTGGCGAAGGCAGGCGCGGAGCCATTGGCCTCGAGATGCGCGGCGAGGGCCGCCGGGCCCGCCGCGTCGATGGGGGTGACGTCGATCTTCATGGGCGCCTCCTCGCGCTGGGGCAGGCCGGGCCCGGCGGGCCAGTCCTGCGGCGCGCCGATCCTAGGCGACACCCGTTAACGTGCCCTATCCGCCGCTTCGGCGCGGCGGGAGTGGACGCCTGGTGGCGCCGTGGGAGCGGGCACGCTAGATCTGGGGCATGCGCGAGTCTCCCCGATTCATTCATCTGCGCGTTCACAGCGAGTATTCGCTGCTCGAAGGCGCCGTGCGGCTCAAGGCGTTGCCGGGCCTGGTGGCCGGCATGGGCATGCCGGCCGTCGCGGTGACCGACACCAACGCGATGTTCGCCGCGCTCGAGTTCTCGGTCGGCGCGGCGGGCAAGGGGGTGCAGCCGATCATGGGCACCCAGATCGACCTTGCCTATGCCGAGGCCGCGCCGGGAGAAAAGCCGGTGCCGCCCGCGCCGATCGTCCTGCTCGCGCAGGACGAGGCGGGCTACGGCAACCTGATGAAGCTGCAATCGTGCTTTCACCTGCGGCACGACGGGCAGCAGGGCCGCGTGACGGTCGACGAGCTCGAGCGCCACTCGGAGGGCGTCATCTGCCTCACCGGCGGCCCCGACGGCCCGGTGGGGCGCCTGCTGCGAGCGGGCCAGCGGCCGAAGGCCGAGGCGCTGGTGACCCGCCTCGCCGCCGCCTTCCCCACGCGCCTTTACGTCGAGCTGCAGCGCCACCCCGGCGAAGACGGGCTGCCCGAGGCCGAGCGGCTGTCGGAGCGCGGCCATGTCGAGATCGCCTACGCCCGCGACCTGCCGCTGGTGGCCACCAACGACGTCTATTTCCCGAAGCCGGGCATGTACGAAGCGCACGACGCGCTGATCTGCATCAGCGAGGGCGCCTATGTCGACCAGTCGGCGCCCCGCCGGGTGCTGACACCGCAGCACTACCTCAAGTCGCCCGAAGAGATGGCCACGCTCTTCGCCGACCTGCCCGAGGCGCTGGAGAACACGGTGGAGATCGCGCGGCGCTGCCATTACCGCGCCGAGACGCGCGACCCGATCCTGCCACGCTTTGCCGACGACGAGGTGGAAGAGCTGCGCCGACAGGCGAAGGAGGGGCTCGCGGCACGTCTGGCCGTCATCCCCCACGCCGCGACCGTTGACGAATACGAACGACGGCTCGACTTCGAGCTGGGCATCATCGAGGGGATGGGCTTTCCCGGCTACTTCCTCATCGTGGCGGATTTCATCAAGTGGGCCAAGGATCGCGACATTCCCGTCGGTCCCGGCCGCGGCTCGGGCGCGGGCAGCCTCGTCGCCTATGCGCTGACGATTACCGACCTCGATCCATTGCGTTACAACCTGCTCTTCGAGCGCTTCCTGAACCCCGAGCGGGTGTCGATGCCCGATTTCGACATCGACTTCTGCATGGACCGGCGGGAGGAGGTGATCGACTATGTACAAGGCCGCTACGGCCGCGAGAAGGTGGCGCAGATCATCACCTTCGGCGCGCTCCTGTCGAAAGCCGCCGTGCGCGACGTGGGCCGGGTGCTGCAATTGCCCTACGGTCAGGTCGACCGCCTGTCCAAGCTGATCCCGGTCGAGGGGGTCAAGCCCGTCTCGATCGAGAAGGCGCTGGCCGACGAGCCGCGCCTGCGCGAGGAGGCGAAGGACGAGACGGTCAACCGCCTGCTCACCTACGGCCAGCAGGTCGAGGGGCTGCTGCGCAACGCCTCGACCCACGCCGCGGGCGTGGTGATCGGCGACCGCCCGCTCGACGCGCTGGTGCCGCTCTACCAGGACCCGCGGTCGGAGATGCCGGCGACCCAGTTCAACATGAAATGGGTCGAGCAGGCGGGGCTGGTAAAGTTCGACTTCCTCGGACTCAAGACGCTGACCGTGGTGCAGAACGCGCTCGACCTGATCCACGGCCAGGGGCGCGCGCTGCACGTCGGCGCCGACGGCACCGAGATCTACGCGCCCAACCCCGGCGCCGAGAACGATATCGGCCAGATCCCGCTCGACGACGAGGCGACCTACAGCCTCTACGCCTCGGCCAGGACGGTCGCGGTGTTCCAGGTGGAATCGACGGGCATGATGGACGCGCTGCGCCGCATGAAGCCGACCTGCATCGAGGACATCGTCGCCCTCGTGGCGCTCTACCGCCCGGGCCCGATGGAGAACATTCCCAAGTATTGCGAGGTCAAGAACGGGCTCAGGGAGCGCGAGGGCATCCACCCGCTGATCGACCACATCCTCGACGAGACGCAGGGCATCATCGTCTACCAGGAACAGGTGATGCAGATCGCGCAGGAGATGGCGGGCTATTCGCTCGGCGGCGCCGACCTCCTGCGCCGGGCCATGGGCAAGAAGATCCAGGCGGCGATGGACGCCGAGCGCCCCAAGTTCCTGAAGGGCGCGCAGGAGAAGGGCGTCGACAAGGCCAAGGCGCAGGAGGTGTGGGACCTTCTCGACAAGTTCGCCAATTACGGCTTCAACAAGTCCCATGCCGCCGCCTACGCCGTGGTCAGCTACCAGACGGCGTGGCTGAAGGCGAACCA
>LJNT01000147.1:0-1785 GCA_001314685.1 Rhodobacteraceae bacterium HLUCCA09 | reverse complement strand
GCGGTGATGAACTGCGACATCCACCTGACCGACAAGCTCGCCGTGTATGCCGACGAGGTGCGCAGGGGGCTGGCGATCGAGATCGTGCCGCCCTGCGTCAACCGCTCGCAGGCGGCCTTCAGCGTCGACGGCGGCCGCATCGTCTATGCCCTTGGCGCGCTCAAGAATGTCGGTCACGAGGCGATGGAGATGATCGTCGCGGCGCGGGGGGACAAGCCCTACGTGACGCTCTTCGACCTCGCCCGCCGGGTCGACCTCAAGCGGATCGGCAAGCGCCCGCTCGAGATGCTCGCCCGCGCCGGCGCCTTCGACGTGCTCGACGCCAACCGCAGGCGCGCGCTCGAGAGCCTCGACGCGCTGGTGGCCTATTCGGCCGCGATCCACGAGCAGCGCGCCTCGAGCCAGGTGTCGCTGTTCGGCGAGGCGGGCGACGACCTGCCCGAGCCGCGCCTCTCGGCCGCCGACGACTGGCTGCCCACCGAGCGGCTGGCCGAAGAGCACGCCGCCATCGGCTTCTACCTCTCCGGCCACCCGCTCGACGACTACATGGGCGCGCTGAAGCGCCGGGGGATCCTGACCTTCGCCCAGGTGCTGGAGCGGGCCGAGCAGGGACCGGCGGTGGTGAAGATGGCGGGCGCCGTCTCGGTCCGGCAGGAGCGGAAGTCGGCGCGCGGCAACCGCTTCGCCTTCGTCGGGCTGTCCGATCCGACAGGACTCTACGAGGTGACGGTGTTTTCCGAGGCGCTCGAGGCGAGCCGCGAGCATCTCGAGCCGGGCTGCAACGTTACGATCACCGCCGAGGCGACGCTCGAGGCCGACCAGCTCAAGCTCCTCTGCCGGGCGGTCGAGCCGATCGATCGCGCCGTGGCGGGCAATGGCGGGGCGGCCGAGGGCTTCCGCGTCTATCTCGAACGGGGCGAGGCGGTGGCCACGGTGCGCGGCATCCTCGCCCGCGCCGCCGAGCAGGCGAAGGCCGGGCCGCGCGGGCCGATCCTGCTGACGCTGATGGCGCCCGACCTGCCCGGCGAGATCGACATCGAGCTCGGCGACCGCCTGCCCGTCTCGCCGCAACTGCGCGGCGCGCTCAAGGCGGTGGGCGGCGTCGTCACGGTCGAGGATCTCGACGCCTGACGCGCCCCGCGCGACGCAAATCCCTTGAAGGAAGGGATTTGCAAAAGCCTTGACCAAGGCTTTTGCCCGCGCTGCCCCATCGGCTGGCCAGACCCCCCGCCCGGGCCTCGCCGCAGAGTTCCTGGGCCTCGGCGCCGACCGAGGCGGGCCTGCGAGCGAAAGGGGCGGTCGTTTGCACCCGCCCGCCGCGGCTCCCGTGGCCGCCCGGCGCCGCAGTGCAGACCGGCGCGGCTGTGCGCCGCCGCGGCGCGGTTGCGCCGGCGGCACGATCGGGCGGCCGGTTTCTCAGCCGCCCTCGGCCTCGGCCACGTTGACCGTCACGGCGTGGAAGCTGTCGGGCGTGACCGAGATCGAATCGATCCCCGCCTCGACCAGCAGCCGCGCGAAGCCGGGGTCGTTCGAGGGCGCCTGTCCGCAGAAGCCGACCTTGCGGCCCGCCGCGTGCGCCCTGTCGATCACCGTGCGGATCATCCACAGCACCGCGGCGTCGCGTTCGGAGAAGAGCCCGGCGAGTTCGCCCGAATCGCGGTCGACCCCGAGGGTGAGCTGGGTGAGGTCGTTCGAGCCGATCGAGAAGCCGTCGAAGCGTTTGGCGAATTCCTCGGCGAGGATCACGTTCGAGGGGATCTCGCACATGACGTAGACCTGCAGGCC
>LJNT01000140.1:42461-105774 GCA_001314685.1 Rhodobacteraceae bacterium HLUCCA09 | reverse complement strand
GCCTGCGAGATCCACCATTCCGACGACCGCTTCGACTGGACGGGCTTCTACCGCGTCGTTGCGCCGGGCGTTCTGAAGATCGGTCCCTACCAGGGCGGTCACGGCTGCCTGACCATCCCGTTCGAGCGGGGCGTGTGCGGCGCCGCCGCCCGCACCCGCGAGGTGCAGGTCGTCGACGATGTCGAGGCGTTTCCCGGTCACATCGCGTGCTCCTCGTCCACCCGGTCGGAAATCGTGCTGCCGGTGATCGCTGCCGGCGGTCGCCTGCTGGGCGTGCTCGACATCGACAGCGACCGCCCCGCCGCCTTCGACGGGGCCGACGCGGAGGGCCTCGGCGCGATCCTGCGCGCGACCTTCGGCGAGCTGGAGGGGGCGTGGCGATGACCACGGCGCCCAAGGCAGGGACGCCCACGACGGAGCTGCACAGATGGCCCTGCCTCTGCGGCGCCGTCACTTGCTCGGTGAGCGGCCAGATGGGCTCGATCTCGCTCTGCCATTGCGGCCGGTGCCGGCGTCGGGCGGGCCATGCCCGGGCCTTCGCCGTGGCGCCCCGCGCCGCCATTGCCAACGCCGACCCGGTCGCGCGGGTCCGCTCGGGGTGCGAGGCGGAGCGCGGCTTCCGCCCCCATTGCGGCGCGTCGAGGCTCTGGCGGATGGACGGGTCGGACACGAGGTCGGTCGCGCCCGGCCGCCACGACGCGCCCGCCGGGCTGACCTCCGAGACGCACATCCTCGCCTCCCACACGGGTGATTGCTGCGAGATCGAGGGCGATCTGCCCCGAAGCCCGTGACGCTGATCCCGTGAGCGGCGCCTACCATCGGCCCGAAGGCCCGGTGCAGATCCTGCACCGCGACGCGTCGCTGCTGGTCGTGGTCAAGCCCGCGGGTCTGCTCTCGGTCCCCGGCAAGGCCGAGGGTGCCGGGGATTGCCTGATCGCCCGACTCTACCGGATGGACCGCGAGACGCGCCTCGTCCACCGGCTCGACCGCGACACGTCGGGCGTCATGGTGTTCGCGCGGTCGAAGCAGGCGCAGCGCCACCTCGGACGCCAGTTCGAGCGGCGCTACGTGTCGAAGGAATACGAGGCGGTGGTCGCCGGTCACCTCGACGGCGCCGGAGAGGTGGAGCTGCCCCTCATCGCCGACTGGCCGAACCGCCCGCGCCAGATGGTCTGCCACGCGCGCGGCCGGCCGGCCCGCACGCGCTGGCGCGCGCTCTCACACGCCGACGGGGCCACCCGCGTCGCCCTCGCTCCCGAGACGGGCCGCTCCCACCAGCTTCGCGTGCACATGGCGGCGCTGGGCCACCCCATCCTCGGCGACCCGCTCTACGGCCCTGCTGATGGGGCCGACGCGCCGCGGCTGATGCTCCATGCCAGCCGCCTCGCCTTTCGCCACCCCGAGGGCGGCACGCCCGTCGCCTTCGACAGCCGGCCGCCCTTCTGAGGATCGCAGCCCCACCCTTCGCGGCGTGGGGGGGGACGGTCAGACGCGCTCCAACCGGCCCGCTCGGGTGGCGGCCCGCCGGGTCTCGGCTGCCCGTGGTCGGTCAGAGGGCACGGCTGGCGCGGCGCCTGGCGGGCTGCCGCCGGGCGTCCAGGCATTGGGCGCAGGCGTGTCACGGCCCGCGACGAGCCGGTTGCGCGGGGATCGCGGCTGCCTTCGCGGCCCCGTGCGGTTCCCGTGCGGTTCCCGTGCGGTCCCGTGCGTCCCAGTGCGGCCCAGTGCGGTCCCCGGGGGACGCAGGCGGGCGCGTGATGCGTTGCGCCGACTTGGCAGCGGTCTGTCTGCCGGGCAGAGTGGCGCGGCACAAGGGAGGCGGGGTGATGATCGAGGGGTTCGCACAGCACAGGGTCGCAGCGGGCGAGGTGACGCTGTCGGTGCATCGGGCTGGGGCCGGTGCGCCGCTTGTCCTCCTGCACGGCTACCCTCAGAACCACATGACATGGGCGCGCGTCGCCCCTGCGCTGGCCGAGCGCTTCGACGTGATCGTGCCGGACCTGCGCGGCTACGGCGCCTCGGACGCTCCGGAAGACGACGCCGCCCACACCGTCTACTCCAAGCGCACCATGGCGGCCGACATCGTCGCGCTGATGGATGCGCTCGCCCTGCCCAGGGCCCACGTCATCGGTCACGACCGCGGGGCGCGCGTGGCCTACCGGCTGGCGCTCGACCATCCCGGGCGCGTCGACCGGCTCGGCATCTGCGAGGTGGTGCCGACGGGCGACTTCTGGCGCGCATGGGATGCCGAGCTCGCCCTCGCTGCCTATCACTGGACGTTCCTCGCCCAGCCCGCGCCACTGCCCGAGCGGATGATCGGTGCCGATCCTGCGGCATACCTCGACTGGACGCTGGCAGCCTGGACGGCGGCGGGCGACCTCTCACCCTTCGCGCCGGCCGCGCTCGAGAGCTACCGGGCGCAGATGGCAGAGCCGGCCCGCCGCGCCGCCATGTGCGCCGACTATCGCGCCGGGGCCACGACCGACCGCAGGCTTGACGAGGAAAGCCGCGCCCGCGGCGGAAGGATCGAGACGCCTGTGCACTTCCTCCACGCCGAGACGGGGTTTCCCGCCCGCACGGGCGATCCGGCGGCGCTCTGGCGGCCCTGGGCGGAGCGGCTCACGCTCTCGACCTGCCCGACGGGGCATTTCGTGATGGAGGAGGATCCGCAGGCCTTCCTCGACGCTTTCCTGCCCTTCCTCTCCGGGGCGGGGTGAGGGCCGATTCGGCCGGCTTTTCTGACAAATCCGGCACATTCCGAGGCGCAGGTTTAACGCCTCGCGGTGGAGGGCGGAGGCATAGAGGCGGGTGGTGGCTCCCCCGGCCCCGGCCGGGGGGCGTGTGACGAGGAGAGGCGCATGCTTGGCGCTCTGGGTGTACTGGGGGTCGTGCTGGCGGGGCTCGCCCTGCCGATGGCCTTCGGCGACGAGGACGACGATGACGAGCCGCGCGACGCCCCGCGCGACGACGACACGGTGCGGCGCGAGGGAGAGGGCCAGGAGATCGGGGCCGACTTGTCGCCCGCCGAGGACGACGGGGCCGCAGCCGGCGAGGGCGACGGCGTGGGCGAGGGTGTCCGTGACGGGGCAGGCGAGGATGATCGGCTGGCCGAGGACCCGCTTGCCGACGAGTTCCTGACCGACGAGCCGCCACCGGGCGACCCGCCACCGGGCGACCCTGCACCCGAGGGATCGGAGCCGACCCCCCCCGGCCTGCGCATCGACGGCGGCGCCGAGGCCGAGCGCATCGTTGGCGGCGACGGGGCTGACGATCTCGGCGGCGGCGGCGGCGACGACACGCTCGAGGGCGGCGCGGGCGACGACCGGCTCTTCGGCGACTGGGGCGACGACCGGCTCGAGGGCGGCGCCGGCGACGACCGCCTCGCCGACGGCTCGGGCGACGACACGCTGCTGGGCGGCGCGGGCGACGACCACCTGAGCACCGTTCCGGCGGATGGCGAGGCCGCGTTCGACGGGCGCGACGTGCTCGACGGCGGCGAGGGCGACGACACTCTGGTGCTCGGCGCGCAGGATCACGCCACCGGCGGGGCAGGCGCCGACACGTTCATGCTGGGCCCTGGCCTCGTGCCGTTCGGCGCCGGAGACGCCGCCACGCTCGCCGATTTCGACCCCGCCGAGGACAGCCTCGTCGTGGTGTGGGACGACTGGACGAATGACGCGCCGCCCGAGATCGCGCTGTCACGTGTCGCCGACGACCCCGACATGGTGGAAGTGCTCGCCGACGGTGTGGCCCTCGCGCGGCTGTCTGCGGGCGCGGGGCTGGGCGCCGACGACATCACGCTTCTGCCCGCCTCGCAATTCCCGGCCTGAGCGCGGGTCGCGCCGTCGAGGTGCGGCGCGAGGCGGGCCCCCACCGGTCGAAGCCGGGGTGGCCTGCGCGGCACGCGACGGGCGCCGTCGCGCCGCCATGCGCAGCGCGCCCAGAGCGAGGCCGCCCGACAGGAGCAGGCCGGCCGCACCGGGCAGCGGGACCGGGGCGATCTCGGTCAGGCGGTAGAGCGTTCCCGTGCGCTCGAGCATCACCCCCGCCGTGCCGTCCGGCAGCGCGAAGAAGCGGGGGTCGGGGCGGCGCTCCTCTGCCAGCGCGAACAGAGAAACCGGCGCCCCCGATCCGTCGACGAGCGCGACGCGAAAGACCGGCACGTCCGTGCCCCCGAGCGGCGCCATCGTGGCATAGAGCTCGCCGCTCGGCAGGTCGCCGAACAGGGCGACGATCAAGTCGAACGCGCTGTCGGAGGTGACCGGCCCGCTGACCGCGACGAAGGCCCGCCCTTCGTGCCCGAACTGCGCGTAGGGCTGGCGAAAGCCCGCCTCGGGCACGGGCGCGGCGACGATCGCCTGCGGCTCGCCCCCTTCGGGAGACCCGGCGCCCGCGTTGATGTAGAAGGTGCCCTCGCGCGCATTGCCGTCGTCGTTGCGGCCCCAGCCGAAATTTTCGATCGCGCCCGTGTCGGTCAGGTCGGCCACGGAAATCTCGTTGATCTCCTCGGCGGTCGTCGACCCGATATCGGCGAAAACGACGCGCGACCGACCTGCATTGGCATAGGCCAGCCTTTGCACGTTGCGCACGCCCTGCGCCGCGACGGTGGTCTGTCCCGTATCGCGGTCGATCAGGAGCAGCTTGCCAAGGTGAGACGCCGGATCCTGCGGCGCGGCGAGCCCGTCACGGTCGAAGCCGAGGTTGTCGCCGGTGGCCAGAAGCAGGTTGCCGTCGGGCAGGGCCAGCATGCCGCCGCCGGTATGGCCGAACGGCGTGCTCTCGAACGCGGCGAGCGGCACGGGCGAAGCGAGGCTGCCGTCATCCGCCTGGCTGTAGCGATAGACGACCTGATAATGGGGGTCCTGCGAGCCATATTCCGGATCGGTCGGCAGGTGCTGCGCTTCGAGGGCGTCGCCGGGCAGTGTCGACGAGGTGAAGGTCACGAACATGTCCGACCCGGCTCCCCCCGCGATGTTGAGCACGCGCTGGCGCACGGGCGTCACGCCGTCGGGCATCTGCTCTGGCGACAGGATCTCCGAAAAGTCGCCCCGACCGTCGTCGCGCAGGATACGCCCGCGCGCCTGGTCGACGATGTGCAGGCGCCCGCCGATGGCGACGGGCGCGGCGAAGTCGGGTGGCCGACCCTCGGGCGGCTGTGCCTGCGCGGTCTGCTCGATGCGCAGCGTCAGCGCGCTCGACCGGACCGGGTCCGGGGCGAGGGGCGATGCCGGGGCGCACAAGGGAGCCGCCACGGCGGCGGCGACCCCGAAAGCGAGATTGCGAGACATGCGCCGCATGGCTCCTCCCGTCCCTATTCCGGGTCGAGTCTAGCGGCCGCGCGCAAACCTGTCACCCTCGCGCGCCGTGGCCCCAGCCGGTGGCACGGCGCGCCGCCGCATCGCCCTGCGGGCGTGGTGGTCGGCACGCCCCCTTTACAACCGGCACGATCTGGCCCATAGGCGCGCACTTCCGGGCGGTGCGCGCCCGGCCCCCCTCCATGGGCCCTGCTGGACGACATCCCGGCTTGCGCCATCACACGTCGAAAGGAGACCCCGATGTCGATCACTGCCGAAGAGAAGGCGCAGGTTCTCAAGGACTACGCCACGAAGGACGGCGACACCGGCTCGCCCGAGGTGCAGGTCGCGATCCTGACCAAGCGGATCACCGCGCTGACCGAGCACTTCAAGACCCACAAGAAGGACAACCACTCGCGCCGTGGCCTTCTGAAGCTGGTCGCCCAGCGCCGCAAGCTGCTCGACTACCTGCGCGCCAAGGAAGAGAGCCGCTACCAGGACCTCATCAAGCGCCTCGGCATCCGCCGCTGACTGCTCGCGCGGCGGCCCGTCCGGGCCGCCGGCGAACTTTCGGTGTCAGGCACCCGGTTGCGTTGCCGCGTCTCGCGCTCCGGCCCGTCCGGGGCCATGCAGCGGTTCCCGGCACGCCCGCCGCGCCTCTCTGGGCGCGGCGCACCGCTCCGCCGCGAACTCGCCCGTTTCCAAACCTCTCGAAAACCTGTAAGCGCGCCACATCTGAGACGTGACGCCTTTGACCCCGGGCGCGTGCGACAGGATAGGGGTCGGCGGCAATGGGGCCGCCATTTGACCTTGGGAGACCCGGGATCCGCCCGGGAGCGCTCCCTGACAGGATAGACGCATGTTCCACAAGACGACGAAATCGATGACGTGGGGGGAGGAAACCCTCACGCTGGAGACGGGCAAGGTCGCCCGTCAGGCCGACGGCTCGGTGATCGCCACCCTCGGCGAGACCTCGGTCATGGCCAACGTGACCTTCGCCAAGGAGGCGAAGCCGGGGCAGGATTTCTTCCCGCTCACCGTGCATTACAACGAGAAATACTACGCGGCGGGCAAGGTGCCCGGCGGCTTCTTCAAGCGCGAGGGGCGCCCGACCGAAAAGGAGACGCTGACCTCGCGCCTGATCGACCGGCCGATCCGACCGCTCTTCGTTCCGGGCTTCAAGCACGAGGTGCTGGTGATCTGCACCGTGCTGAGCCACGACCTGGTCAACGACCCCGATATTGTGGCGATGATCGCCGCCTCGGCGGCGCTGACCATCTCCGGCGTGCCCTTCATGGGTCCGATCGCGGCGGCCCGCGTCGGCTTCGCCGACGGCGAATACGTGCTGAACCCCGAAGTGTCCGACATGGACCAGTTGCGCCTGAACCCCGAGCAGCGGCTCGACCTCGTGGTGGCGGGCACCAAGGACGCCGTGATGATGGTCGAGTCGGAAGCCTACGAGCTGACCGAGGCCGAGATGCTCGGCGCCGTGACCTTCGCGCACCAGCAGCTTCAGCCGGTGATCGACCTGATCATCGACCTCGCCGAGGACTCCGCGAAGGAGCCGTTCGACTTCGCCCCGCCCGACTACTCGGCGCTCTACGAGGCGGTGAAGGCCGCCGGCGAGACCGAGATGCGCGCGGCCTACGCCATCCTCGACAAGCAGGAGCGCACCAGCGCCGTCGCCGCCGTGAAGGAAAAGATCGTCGCCGGCCTGAGCGAGGATCGGCAGGCCGACCCCAATCTCGGCTCGGCACTGAAGAAGCTCGAGTCCACCGTGCTGCGCGGCGATGTCGTGCGCAACGGCAAGCGCATCGACGGGCGCGATCTGCGCACGGTGCGCCAGATCGAGTCCGAGGTCGGGCTGTTGCCCCGCACCCACGGCTCGGCGCTGTTCACCCGCGGCGAGACGCAGGCGCTGGTAGTCACCACGCTCGGCACCGGCGAGGACGAGCAGATCATCGACGCTCTGCACGGCAATTATCGCGCGAACTTCATGCTGCACTACAACTTCCCGCCCTACTCGGTCGGCGAGGTCGGTCGCTTCGGCCCTCCGGGCCGGCGCGAGATCGGCCACGGCAAGCTGGCATGGCGCGCTCTGCAGGCGGTGCTGCCGCCGCCGACGGAGTTCCCCTACACCATCCGCGTCGTCTCCGAGATCACCGAGTCGAACGGCTCGTCGTCGATGGCGACGGTCTGCGGCTCGTCGCTGTCGATGATGGATGCGGGCGTGCCCCTCAAGGCGCCGGTTGCGGGCGTGGCCATGGGCCTCGTGCTGGAAGACGACGGCGCCTGGGCGGTGCTGACCGACATCCTCGGCGACGAGGACCATCTGGGCGACATGGACTTCAAGGTGGCCGGCACGAAGGATGGCATCACCTCGCTGCAGATGGACATCAAGGTGGCCGGCATCACGCCGCAGATCATGGAGCAGGCGCTCGATCAGGCGCGCGAGGCGCGCATGCACATCCTCGGCGAGATGTCGAAGGCGCTGACCGAGGCGGGCGACTTCTCGGCCCACGCCCCGCGCATCGAGACGATGCAGGTGCCGGTCGACAAGATCCGTGAAGTGATCGGCTCGGGCGGCAAGGTGATCCGCGAGATCGTCGAGGTTTCGGGCGCCAAGGTCGACATCAACGACGACGGCGTAGTCAAGATCGCTTCGCCCAACGCCGAGGCCATCCAGAGGGCCTACGACATGATCCACTCGATCGTGGCCGAGCCGGAAGAGGGCAAGGTCTACAAGGGCAAGGTGGTCAAGCTCGTCGATTTCGGCGCCTTCGTGAACTTCTTCGGCAAGCGCGACGGGCTGGTTCATGTGAGCCAGATCGAGAACCGCCGGCTCAAGCACCCCTCCGACGTGCTGCAGGAGGGACAGGAAGTCTGGGTCAAGCTTCTCGGCTTCGACGACCGGGGCAAGGTGCGCCTGTCGATGAAGGTGGTCGACCAGGAGACGGGCAAGGAAATGGCGAGCGAGGAGGCGGCCGAGTAAGGCCCCTCCTGCCCCCTCGAGACCGCGAAAGCCCCGGCCGAGGCCGGGGCTTTTTACTCGGGCGTGCAAGCGGGGCGGCGCATTCAGCGTGCGACCAGGCTCCATCGCGCGGGCTGCGCCTGGCGGCCGCCCGCTCCGACCGGGCTGGTGGCGCCAATGTCGACCTGTGGGGCGAGGTGTGGACCGGGGCGCATCCGCGAGGTGGGCAGGCGTCGGACGCCTTCGGGCAGGTCGGCACGCGCGAGCGCGCTCAGCATGCGGTCGAGCGTCGCCGTGGACTCGTGCCCCGCCTCCTGCACCTCGGCGTGAACGGCATCGAGACGATCATGGAACTCGGACATTCTTCCCCCCTGTCGAGCAAGGCCGAAACGACCTTGAACGCTGGGGGAGGAAGACTGGTTCTGATTCTTTCAAGTAATCTTTAAGGATCGCTGACCGTCAGGAATAGACGGTCACGCGCGCCCCGACCGGCACGCGCTGGTACAGGTCGATGACGTGGTCGTTGACCATGCGGATGCAGCCCGACGACACCGAGCGCCCGATCGTCCAGGGCTGCGGCGTGCCGTGGATGCGGTAGGCCGTGTCGCGGCCACCCCGGTAGAGATAGAGCGCGCGCGCGCCCAGCGGGTTGTCGGGGCCTCCTTCCATGCCGCCGGCAAGCGGCCCGTATTTTTCGGGCTCTCGCTCGATCATGGCCTGGGTCGGCCGCCACGAGGGCCATTCCGCCTTGCGGCCCACCACGGCCGAGCCGCGGAAGTTCATGCCTTCGGCGCCCACCGCCACGCCGTAGCGCAGAGCCTGGCCCTCACCGAGCATGTAGTAGAGGTAGTGCCGTGAGGTCACGATGTGGACTTCGCCCGCCGTGAACGACTGCTTGACCCGCACCGTCTTCGGCATGAAGCGCTCGGGCACCTGGTATTGCGTCGTGGCCTCAGGCCCTTCGGCGGCCTGCAGAATCGCTGGAGCGGACAGCAGGCCGGCCGTGGCGGCGGCGGTGCCGATGAATTGGCGTCGGGTCGTCATATGCGCGTCTCCAAGTCTCTGTTCGATTCTGCTCGACAGGGTTTCTTGACGCACGCGCCGCTTGATTGCCTGCGGCCGCGCCCTGCGCAAGTGCAACGAGGTCACAGTATGAAACGAAAAAGGGGAGGCTTTGTGCCTCCCCCGTGGCGCGATGACGTCGCGCGATGCCGGCGCGTGCTCTCTTCAGGCTGCGGGCAGCTTCGCCTTGCGCAGGTAGGGCAGCACCACCTCGTATTCGCCGAACCTGGCCCGTGCGTCGTCGTCGCTGACCGAGAGCGCGATGATCACGTCCTGGCCGACCATCCAGTTGGCCGGCGTGGCGACGGGCGTCTGCCAGGTGGCCTGCAGCGCGTCGAGCGCCCGCAGGATTTCGCCGAAGTTGCGGCCGACCGACATCGGGTAGGTCATCGACAGCTGCAGCTTCTTGTCGGGCGAGATGATGAAGACCGAGCGCACCGAGGCGCTGTCGGCCGCCGTGCGCCCGTCGGGGAGGTAGGCGTCGGCGGGCAGCATGTCGTAGAGCTTGGACACGTCGAGCTTGTCGTCGGCGATGATCGGGAAGGTCACGTCGGCCCCGCCGACCGTCTCGATGTCGGCGATCCACTTGCAGTGCTCTTCCACCCCGTCGACCGACACGCCGATCACCTTGGTGTTCCGCTTCTCCCACTCGGCGGCGAGCTGCGCCACCGCGCCGAACTCGGTCGTGCAGACGGGCGTGAAATCCTTCGGGTGCGAGAACAGGATGGCCCAGCTGTCGCCGATCCAGTCGTGGAAACTGATGGTGCCGACGTTCGAGTCGGCGGTGAAGTCGGGCACGATGTCGTTGATGCGCAGACCCATGAGCGGCCTCCTTCGCTATTGAATTCGGACCGCATCTGCCCACGCGCCGCCCGAGGGACAAGGGGCGCCGCGCCCATTGCGGCAAGCGTTCGCAGGTGCCACCTTTGTTGCAAACGCGCGTCTCTTCGGCCCCGGTAGCCGAGGAACGCGCGTCCGGCACCTGCAGGAGGCTCAGATGCTCCAGAGACGACAGTTCTACATCGACGGCGCGTGGGTCGACCCGGCCGAATCGTGCGATCTTCCCGTGATCGACCCCTCGACCGAGGAGGAGGTCGCGGTGATCTCGCTGGGTCAGCAGGCCGACACCGACCGTGCCGTTGCCGCCGCCCGCGCCGCCTTCGACGACTGGGCGGCGCGTCCCATCGCCGAGCGGATCGGTCACCTCGAGGCGCTGCTCGAGGCCTACGAGGCGCGTGCCGACGCGATGGCCGAGGCGATCAGCCTCGAGATGGGCGCGCCCATCGACCTTGCCCGCGGCTCGCAGCAGCCCGCGGGCACCGGCCACATCCAGGCGGCCATCGCCGCGGCGAAAGAGTTCGAGCCGGTGCGCCCGCTCGGGCCGCACGCGCCCACCGACCGAATCCTGATGGATCCGATCGGGGTGGTGGGCATGATCACGCCGTGGAACTGGCCGATGAACCAGGTGACGCTCAAAGTGGCCTACGCCGCGGCCGTCGGCTGCACGATGGTGCTCAAGCCCTCCGAGATCGCGCCGCTGTCGTCCATCGTCTTTGCCGAGTGCGTCGAGACGGCGGGCTGGCCCAGGGGCGTGTTCAACATGGTCAACGGCGATGGGGCGGGCGTGGGCACCCAGCTCTCGGTGCACCCCGATGTCGACATGGTGTCGTTCACCGGTTCGACGCGGGCGGGCATCGCCATCACCAAGGCCGCGGCCGACACGCTTAAGCGGGTGAGCCTCGAGCTTGGCGGCAAGGGCGCCAACCTCATCTTCGCCGATGCCGACGAGCGCGCGGTCAGGCGCGGCACGCGGTCGGTGTTCAACAATACCGGTCAGTCCTGCAACGCGCCGACGCGGATGCTGGTGGAGCGGTCGATATACGACGACGCGGTGGAGATCGCCCGCCAGACGGCGGAGGAGACGAGGGTGGCGAGCGGCCACGAGCCGGGGCGGCATATCGGCCCGGTCGTCAGCCAGCAGCAATGGGACAAGGTGCAGGGCCTGATCCAGCAGGGCCTTGACGAGGGCGCGCGGCTGGTCGCGGGCGGTCTCGGCCGGCCCGAGGGCCTGAACCGGGGCTACTACGTGCGCCCCACCGTCTTCGCCGACGTGACCAACGACATGACCATCGCGCGCGAAGAGATCTTCGGCCCCGTGCTGTCGATCATCCCCTTCGAGACGGAGGAGGACGCGGTGAGGATCGCCAACGACACCGAGTACGGGCTGACCAACTACGTGCAGTCCTCGGATGCCGCGCGGCGGGTGCGGCTGGCGAAACGGCTGCGCTCTGGAATGGTCGAGATGAACGGCAGGAGCCGCGCGCAGGGCTCGCCCTTCGGTGGCATGAAGGCGTCCGGCAACGGCCGCGAGGGCGGGGTCTGGGGCCTCGACGAGTTCTGCGAGGTCAAGGCCGTCTCGGGCTGGCCAGAGGACATCGCCGCCGAATAGGGCGCGACGGCAGCACCACCGGCCCGGCGGGCGCAGCCCGGCCCGATGCGGGCCCAGCCAGCGGCTGGGAGGCGCCCGGTCCGGCCTGGCATGCTGCCTGCCCCGCGCCTGTCCCGTCCCCGCGATGGGATCAGCGCCAGTCGGTCGGGTCCTTGGCGTAGGCGACGTAGAGGGGGTGTCGGGGGTGGCCCTGTTTCGTCAGCCCGAGGTGGCAGAGCGGCGCCCCAGTCGCGCGCAGCAGCCGCTCCACCTCTGGCCCCCGCCCTTGGTGGGCGCCGTGGCTGCCCCAGGCGCAGAGCACCGCGTCGGCCCAGGTCGCACCGTCGAGGATGGCGGCGTCGTTCCCGGGGCCGACCGGGTCGCGGAGGGTGCGCAGCACCTTGGGGTCGGTCGCGCGCCAGGCGAAGATGTTGCAGACACGGAACGCGCCGTAGCCGAGTGCGCGCGCCCGCCGCTCGCAGCGCTCCACCGTGGGATCGTTCTGCGCCTCGGTCGCGGTCGAGGGGTTGAGCATGACGCACAGCAGCCGCCCCCGCTCGGGCGCCCATTCGCGGGTCAGCGTATAGCGGTAGCGCTCGCAGTCGGAATAGGTAGCCGTCGAGGGCGCGTCACCCTTCAGCGCCTGCCGGGTGATCATGCCGGCCCGAGGTTGAACACGCGCGTGGGGTGCAGCAGGCCCCCGCGGTAGGTGCCGAGGCCGATCGCGCGTCCGCGCTCCGACGCCCAGGCGGTGTCGCCGTAGGCGGCGGCGGTGTGGGTCACCTCGCCGGGATTGCCGTTGCGCAGCCGCGTGGCACCCGCCGGGCTCATCCGCGCCTCGGGCACTCCCGCCAGACCGTCCTCGATGGGACGCAGATGCGCGTCGAGCTCCGGCGTGCGCGCCAGGCGCTCCAGCTCTTCCAGCGCAAGCGCGCCCCCGGCCTCGAACGGGCCGGACCAGGGCCGACGCAGCGTGACCACGTGGCCGAGGCAGCCGAGCGCCGCGCCGAGATCGCGCGCGATGGCGCGCACGTAGCCGCCCTTGCCGCAGACCATCTCGAGCACCGCGTGGTCGGGGTCGGGTCGCTCCACGAGCTCGAGCGAGTCCACGAAGAGGGGCCGCGCCGCAAGGTCGAACTGTTCGTCGTCGCGGGCGAGGTCGTAGGCGCGTTCGCCCGCGACCTTCACGGCGGAATACTTCGGCGGCACCTGCTCGATCCAGCCGGTGAAGGGGGCCAGCGCGGCGCGGATCGCGTCGTCGGAAGGTCGCGCGCCGGAGGTCGCCAGCACGTCGCCCTCGGCGTCGTCGGTCGTCGTCGCCTGCCCGAAGCGCATGGTGAAGCGGTAGGCCTTGAGCGCGTCGGTGACCAGCGGCACGACCTTGGTCGCCTCGCCGAGCGCCACCGCCAGAACGCCGGTCGCCGCCGGGTCGAGCGTGCCGGCGTGGCCGGCCTTCTTCGCGTCGAAGGCCCAGCGCACCTTGTTCACCACGGCGGTGGAGGTCGGGCCGGCCGGCTTGTCGAGAATCACCCAGCCCGAGATGTCGCGCCCCTTGCGCCTGCGTGCCATGCCACGCCCCTGTCTGTCCGATGAGGGCGGGGGAGTAGCGCCGGCGCGCCGGCCGGTCAACTCGGCAGATGTAGACCCGGTGCCACGAACTGGGTGGGGGCTGTTACTCCGTGGCACCGGGCTGAGCCAAAGCTCGTCTACACCGATCACCCTGTCGCCGTGTCGCGGCGCGAGCGGGGCCGGCCCGGGGTGCTCGGGGGGAAAATCCGCGGCGAAAGCGGGGCAGGGCGGCCCCGGCGCACGCGCCG
The DNA here is from genome assembly GCA_001314685.1 of Rhodobacteraceae bacterium HLUCCA09. Lineage (GTDB taxonomy): Bacteria > Pseudomonadota > Alphaproteobacteria > Rhodobacterales > Rhodobacteraceae > HLUCCA09. Next base: position 92,202 of record LJNT01000140.1, on the reverse strand, counting down.
CTTGATTTGGGGTGGAGTGCGACCCACACTCGAGCGATGAACATGTTCACGCCGCATCCCGGCCCCTCGGCGCGCGCGCCCGAGCAGGTCTCCTTCGACCGACGCGAACTCGGGCTCATCCTCTCGGTCTACGGCCGCATGGTCGCCGCCGGCGAGTGGCGCGACTACGGTATCTCCGCGCTGCGCGAGGTTGCCGTGTTCTCCGTCTTCCGTCGCACGGCGGAGCACCCGCTCTACCGCATCGAGAAACGGCCCAAACTGCGCGCCCGCCAGGGCATGTACGCGGTGATCGGCATGGACGGGCAGGTGCTCAAGCGCGGCCACGACCTCAAGACCGTGCTCCGCGTGCTCGAGCGCAAGCTGATCCGCGCGGTGGAGTAGCAGAACGACGCAGGTCTCCGCCCCGGCGTCGATGCCCTGTTCGGGCGGCAGCGCGCTCGCTCGCGGGCTCTCAGGCGGCAGCCAGTCGTGCCCGCCGCGTGACCGGCCCCTCTCCCTGGGCCTCGATCCGCGCGATGGCCGCCGCGATCGGCTCGTAGGTCACAGCCATCGTGCGGGCGTTGGCATGGATCAGCGTCTCGCCGTCGACCGCGAGCGCCACGTGGCCCTTCCAGAAATACACGTCGCCCCGCGCCGCGGGAACGCCCGGCTCGAGCGTCTCGCCCAATGCCGCCTCCTGCTGGTCGGTGTCGCCGGGGCAGTCGATGCCGGCCGCGAGGCAGGCCGCCTGCACCAGCCCCGAACAGTCGATCCCCGCAGCCGAGTTGCCGCCCCAGAGATACGGCACCCCGAAGAAGATCTGCGCCACCGTCACCGGGTCGGCGAACTGCGCGGTCAGTGGGCGCAGATGCGGCTTCGGCACGAAAAGACCCTCCACCGTCTCGAAGAACTCGCCCGAGGCCGAGACGACCCGCAGCTCCGAGCCGAACGACAGCCACGCCCGCTCGCGGCGCTTGAGATCGGGCACGGGATAGAGATGGGTGGCCGGCACGGCGACGCGATGAGTCGCCGCCACGTCGTCGCCCAGCGCCTCGGCCGCGACGTAGCCAACATAGCCGTCGTGGGCCGCTGCGCCGAAGGCCCAGCCCTCGTGCACCTCGAGCACCCGCATCCGCTGGCCGTAGAGCACCTGCCGGTCGCGCGCGCCCCCTGGCGCGGCGAGCAGGTCGGCCACCGGCACGACCACCCGCCGCCAGTCTCCCTTGCCGTAGGCGGGCGCGGCGACCCAGCCCTCCAGTTCCGACGCCGCGACGCGGTCGTTAGCGAGCCGGCTCCGCCGATCGGTCATCCGCCCAGCACCGCCGGAATCGCCTCGAGCAGCGCCCGCGCGCCCTGACCGGCAGCGCCCTTGGGGCGGCCCGGCGCCGGCTGCGGCTGCCAGCCGTAGATGTCGAAATGGGCGTAGCGCGGTGCGCCTTGCGCGAAGCGGCGCAGGAACAGCGCCGCCGTGATCGAGCCGGCGAAGCCCCCCGACGGCGCGTTGTCGAGATCGGCGATGGCGGGCTCGATCAGCGCCTCGTAGGGCGCGTGGAACGGCATCCGCCAGACAGGGTCGGCCACCTCTCCCGCCGCGGCCAGCAGTGCCCCCGCCAGCGCGTCGTCGTCGGTGTAGAACGGCGCGATGTCGGGGCCGACGGCTACCCGCGCCGCCCCCGTCAGCGTCGCCATGCTGACGAGCAGATCGCACTCTTCCTCGCAGGCGAGCGTCAGCGCATCGGCCAGCACCAGCCGCCCCTCGGCGTCAGTGTTGTTCACCTCGACCGTCAGGCCCTTGCGCGCGCGCAGCACGTCCTGCGGGCGAAAGCTCGCGCCCGAGACCGAGTTTTCCACCGCCGGGATCAGCACCCGCAGCTGCACCTCGAGGCCGGTCTCGAGGATCGCCTGCGCGAGGCCGAGCACGGTCGCCGCGCCGCCCATGTCCTTCTTCATCAGGCCCATCGAGCCGCCGGGCTTCAGGTTCAGCCCGCCGGTGTCGAAGCAGACGCCCTTGCCCACCAGCGTCACCCGCGGCCCGCTCTCGCCATGGCGCATGTCGATCAGCCGAGGCGCGCGCGGCGAGGCGCGCCCGACCGCGTGGATGAGCGGAAACCCCTGCTCGAGCGCGGCCCCCTCGATCACGGTGCAGGCCGCGCCATGGGCCTCGGCGAGCGCGCGGGCGGCGTCGGTCAGCTCCGCCGGCCCCATGTCGGAGGCGGGCGTGTTGATCAGGTCTCGGGTCAGAGCCTCGGCCCGCGCCAGCGCCTCGATCCGCGCCGCGTCGACCCCCTCGGGCGCAATCAGGCGGGCGCCCGGCGCCGGTGCTGCCTTGTAGCGGTCGAAGCGGTAGCCGGCGAGCAGCCATCCCAGCGCCCCCTCCGCCGCCTCGCGCGTGGGCAACTCTGTGGCGAGCGCGTAGGTGCCACCCGGCAGACCGGCCGCCGCCTGCGCCAGGTGAAAACGCCCCCGCGCGCGCTTCGCCGCCGTCCCGTAGCCCGCGACGGCCAGCGCGCCGTCCCCTGTCGGGATCAGATGCGCCTGCCCGAGCGCCCCGGTGAAGCCGACGCGCCGCGCCCAGCCCGCCACCGACTCGTCCCGCGTACCCAGCCAGTCCTCCAGCGCGTCCTCCGAGACGACATGGAGCGGTGTCGCCCCGGGTTCGGGCGCGGCGAAGGCGAGGGCGGCGGCGTCTGGCATGGCGATCCCGTTCGGTCGGCGCGGGGACGGCCCCCGCACGGCCGGACCCTAGCGGCGAGCGCGCCGGGTGCAAGGCAGGGCGGGCCCTGCCCCCGGCGCCCCGCGCGCTGCCCGGCGCTCAACCGCCGGTGCCTTGCACGTCCCACAGCTCGGCCAGCGAGCGGCAAGCGATGCGGTCGAGCCGGGCGAGGGTGGCGCCGAGGGCCGGAGCCTCGCAGCGGGCCGCGCAGGCCGCCACGTCGCCGGCGACGCGGGCTAGCGTTGTCATCCCCACCTGCTCGGCGATGGCGCGCAGGGCGCGCGCGCGACGGGCGAGCTCGGCCCACTGCCCCGAGCGGTGCGGCCCCGACAGGCCGTCGAGGCGCAGCGCCACCTCCTCCATCGCGCGGGCCAGCACCGCATCGGCGCCCTGCGGCCCGAGATCGCGGTAGAGCGCCGCCAGCGCTCCGGCATCGAGCCGCACGACATCGTCATGATTCAGAATGGCCACCTCGCCCACCTCGGCACCTCGTACACGTCGCCCCCACGACGTGCGCAGACTGGGGCAGGGCGGCTGAACAAAGGGTTGCGTCCGCGACACCTGATCCCTCGCATTCGACTCGATTGTCGCCTAACCATGTCCGCTCATGACAGACGCTTCGCCCTCCCGCCTGACGGGCAGCGACCACGCTACCGCGCTCCGGGCGCGGCCCCTTCCGCGCTTTCTCGCCGACCGCTACCGCGGCTGGCGCGCGACCACCTACGCCGACAACAAGGGCTGGCATCGCCGCCTCGCCGAGGAGGGGCAGCGCCCGCGCATCATGGCGATCGCCTGCTGCGACAGCCGCGTGAACGTGAACCAGGTATTCTCGGCCGAGACCGGCGACATCTTCCTGCACCGCAACATCGCAAGCCTCGTGCCGCCCTATGCGCCCGACGGCGATCCCCACGGCACCTCGGCGGCGGTGGAATACGCCGTGCGGATGTTGCGTGTGGCGCATCTGCTGGTGGTCGGTCACTCCGATTGCGGCGGGGTGCAGGGCTGCCACGACATGTGCAGCGGCGCCTCCGCAAGCCTTGGGTAGCCCACCAGCTTCATCGGCCGCTGGCTCGAGATCCTTCGGCCGGGCTACGAGCGGGTGACCGGCATCAACGACCGCCCGGCGCGGCTGCGCGCGCTCGAGAAGGAGGCGGTGGTGACCTCGCTCGAGAACCTCTGGTCCTTCCCCTTCGTGCGCGCGGCGGTCGAGGGCGAGAGGCTGGCGTTGCATGGCCTGTGGTTCGACATCGGCGAGGGGCGGCTCGAGGCCTACGCGCCCGGCGCGGAATTCGCGGCGGTCTGAGGGGGGATGACCTGTCGCCATGGAGCAGGGCAGCGGATCGACCGCGGCACGGATGCCCCGGCGCCAGCCGGCTCGCCCCCGCCCTCCGGGGCCGACCGGAGAGACCGCGCGCGCCCGCCGTCCCGCCCGGCGGCTCGTGCGGAGTGGCCACGGTTCGACCCCGAGGTGCGGCGCACGGGCACGGCGGTGACCTGGAGCCTGCGGGCCGACCTCGGCAGCAGCCCCGGCGACCGGCGTGAGGGCGTCTTCGCCGGCAGCCGGGTCGGAGCGCTCCACGACACGGGCTCCAAATCCTCAGGAATCTCGCCGAGGAGTACTGAGGCGCCGTGCCGCCGCCCTCGCCGACACAGCCCGCGCCGGCAGCAGCCAGCCACCCGGGCATCTCCCTGCCGCGCGACGCCTTGCCTGCGGTGGCTGCCGCCGCCTCAGCTCAGGCCTTCTGCAGAATCCGGTTGCCGAGGAGCTCCGCGATCTGCACCGCGTTGAGCGCCGCGCCCTTGCGCAGGTTGTCCGAGACGACCCAGATGTTCAGCCCGTTCTCGACGGTCGAGTCCTGACGGATGCGGCTGACATAGGTGGCGAAGTCGCCCACGCATTCGACCGGCGTCACGTAGCCGCCGTCCTCGCGCTTGTCGACCACCATCAGGCCGGGGCTTTCGCGGAGGATGTCGCGCGCCTCGTCCTCGTCGAGGAAATCCTCGAACTCGATGTTCACCGCCTCGGAATGGCCCACGAAGACCGGCACGCGCACACAGGTCGCCGTGAGCTTGATCGCGGGGTCGATGATCTTCTTCGTCTCGGCGACCATCTTCCACTCTTCCTTGGTCGACCCGTCGTCGAGGAAGACGTCGATATGCGGGATCACGTTGAAGGCGATCTGCTTCTGGAACTTCGAGGGCGCGACCTCGTCGGTGGGGTTGTAGATCGCCTTGGTCTGGTCCCACAGCTCGTCCATCCCCTCCTTCCCCGCGCCGGAGACCGACTGGTAGGTGGAGACGACGACGCGCTTGATGCGCGCCCGGTCGTGCAGGGGCTTGAGCGCCACCACCATCTGCGCGGTCGAGCAGTTGGGATTGGCGATGATGTTCTTTTCGCGGTAGCCCTCGATCGCGTGCGCGTTCACCTCGGGCACGATCAGCGGCACCTGCGGATCATAGCGATAGAGCGACGAGTTGTCGATCACGGTGCAGCCGGCGCGCGCGGCACGGGGCGCGTATTGCTTGGTCGCGTCCGAGCCGATGGCGAAGAGCGCCATGTCGAAGCCTTCGAAGTCGAACGTGTCGAGGTCTTTCGTCTTGAGCGTCTGGTCGCCATAGCTCACCTCGGTGCCGAGCGAGCGGCGCGAGGCGAGCGCGACGACCTCGTCGGCCGGAAACTGGCGCTCGGCAAGGATGTTGAGCATTTCGCGGCCCACGTTGCCCGTGGCCCCGACGACGGCGATGCGGTAGCCCATGTCTGTCTCCTGAAGGTTGGGCGTGCATGTAGCAGTGGCGCCGGCATGGTTAAAGGGCCGCTCACGCGCCGGCGGTCTCGACGAACTCCATCAACCGGGGCAGGCAGACCGTCGCGAGGTCGTAGCGTTCCACGATATGGGCGCGGGCGGCCTCGCGCAGGTGGGCGTGGCCCTCGGGGTCGGTCAGCGCGGCGATCAGGGCCTCGGCCCAGCCGTCGACGTCGAAGAAATCGACGAGCCGCCCGTTCACCCCGTCCTCGATCGCCTCCTGCACCGGCGGCGTGGCCGAGCCGATCACGCAGGCGCCGAGGCTCATCGCCTCGAGCATCGACCACGACAGCACGAAGGGATAGGTCAGGTAGGCGTGGACCCGCCCGACGCGGAGCAGGTTGACCAGCTCGTCGTAGGGGAGGCGGCCGGTGAAATGCAGGCGAGACAGGTCAAGGCGCCCGTCCAGCTCGCGCAGCATCATGTCCTTCCACGACCCCTCCGCGGGGCGTGGCCCGTAGCCCCCCGTCTCTCCGCCCACCAGCACCACCTGCGCCTCGGGTCGCGCGGCCAGAACCCGCGGCAAGGCCCGCATGAAGGTGTGGAAGCCGCGATAGGGCTCGAGGTTGCGGTTGACGAAGGTCACCACCTCGTCGCCCGCCCGCAGGAGCGGCCCGCCCGGCACCTGGAACGTGGCGGCGGGGTCGGGCGTCAGCCGCGCGGTGTCGACCCCGTCGTGGATCACCCGCATCTTCGCCCTGATCTCGGGCGGAAAGGTGCTCGCCTGCCACTCGGTCGGGGCCATCAGCGCGTCGGCGTCGAGCGCGGCCTGCACCAGGTGCGCCTTGCGCCCCGTCACCCGCACGCGCGAGGCGAAATCCTCGCGCCGGAACTCGGGGTCGAACCCGGTGTCGAGGCCCCTCGCGGCGTAGAGGAACTCGGCGTAGCCCAGATGCCGCGCCTCGGGCCAGACCTCGCGCAGAAAGAGCGTCTCGCCCCAGTTGATGATGCCGAACACCACGTCGGGCACCTCGCCCGTCCGGTCGCGCAGCGTCTTGGCCACCCGCGCCGCCGCCGCCCCGTTGCGCGCATGCTCGACGTAGGAAGCGCCGAGGTCGCGCGTGGGCCCGATCTCGTAGGCGTATCTGACGTGCGGAAAGGGCTGCGGGTTTGGGTTCTTCTCCCATGTCAGGGCGGCCACCTTGTGCCCGGCGCGCTTGAGCGCCGGCGCGAGATGGCGGAACTGCCCCGGAAAGTTGCGGTGGACGAGAAGGACGCGCACGCTCAGGTCACGGCTCTCAGGCCACGGAGGCGCCCGGCGTCAGATTGAACGACGCCCCGATCAGCTTGCGCGTGTAGTCCGATTTCGGGGTCTCGAAGACCTCGCGCGCCGTGCCCGTCTCCATGATGTCGCCGTCCTTCATCACGATCACCCGATGCGACAGCGCCCGCACCACCCGCAGGTCGTGACTGATGAACAGGTAGGCGAGGCCGTAGCGCGCCTGCAGATCGCGCAACAGGTCGACGATCTGCACCTGCACCGTCATGTCGAGCGCCGAGGTCGGCTCGTCGAGCACCACGAGCTTGGGCCGCAGGATCATCGCGCGGGCGATGGCGATGCGCTGGCGCTGCCCGCCCGAAAACTCGTGCGGGTAGCGATCCATCGCCGCAGGGTCGAGGCCCACCTCGGCCAGCATCTCGGCCACCATCTGCCGCTTGTCCTGCCCCTTCTCGACGCCGTGCACGCCGAGGCCCTCCGACACGATCTGCTCCACCGTCATCCGCGGCGAGAGCGAGCCGTAGGGATCCTGGAAGACGATCTGCATGTCGCGCCTGAGCGGTCGCAGCTGGCGCGACTTCCACCCCTGTACGTCGCGCCCCTGAAAGACGATCGGCCCCTCCGACGAGATCAACCGCATCATGGCGAGCGCGAGCGTCGTCTTGCCCGAGCCGGATTCGCCGACGATCCCCACCGTCTCGCCCTTGCGGACCGACAGCGTGGCGTCGTTGACGGCCTTGACGTGGCCCACCGTCCTGCGCAGGAAGCCGCGCTGGATCGGGAACCAGATGCGCAAGCTCTCGGTGCGCACGATCTCTTCGGCACGACTCGCCAAGGCGGGCACCATGCCGGTGGGCTCGGCGGCAAGCAGCTTCTGCGTGTAGGGGTGTTCGGGCGCGCCGAACAGGCGGTCGGTCTCGCCCGTCTCGACGATCTCTCCGTCCTTCATCACGCAGACCCGGTCGGCGATCTTGCGCACGATCCCGAGGTCGTGGGTGATGAACAGCAGGCTCATGTTTTCCTCCTGCTTGAGGTCGTAGAGCAGATCGAGGATCTGCGCCTGGATCGTAACGTCAAGGGCCGTCGTCGGCTCGTCGGCGATCAGAAGGTCGGGGCCATTCGCCAGCGCCATCGCGATCATCACGCGTTGCCGCTGTCCGCCCGACAGCTGGTGCGGGTAGGCCTTGAGTCGCCGCTCGGCATCCCCGATGCCGACCTTCTCCATCAGTTCCAGCACCCGCCTGCGGGCGGGTTCGCCGACCAGACCCTGGTGCAGCGCGAGGCTCTCCATGATCTGCTTGTCGAGGGTGTGCAGCGGATTGAGCGAGGTCATCGGCTCCTGGAAGATGAAGCTGATGTTGTTGCCCCGGATCTTCATCAACTCGGACTCGGAGCGCCCCCGCATCTCTTGCCCGCGGTAGAGCACCGAGCCGCCGACGGTGGCGTTGTCGCCCAAGAGCGACACGGTCGACAGCGCCGTGACCGACTTGCCCGACCCCGACTCGCCCACAAGCGCCACGGTCTCGCCGTCGCCCACCTCGAACGACACGCCCTTCACGGCCGGTATCTCCACCCCATCCTGCCGGAACGACACCGACAGCTCGCGCACCTGCAAGAGGCTCATGCCGCGCCCTCCCGATCTCTCGCCACGTCCACTCCCATCATCTTGGCGAAAATACTCCGCGGGGGTGCGGGGGTGCGAAACCCCCGCTCCGACGGTGCAGTCCCGCGCGCCCTCACCCACCCGTGTGCTCTCACCGGAATGTCTTCCGCGGGTCGAAGGCGTCGCGCACGCCCTCGAAGATGAAGACGAGCAGCGACAGCATGATCGCGAAGGTGAAGAAGGCGGTGAAGCCCAGCCACGGCGCCTGAAGGTTTTGCTTCGCCTGCAGCGTCAGTTCCCCCAGCGACGGCGCCGACGAGGGCAGGCCGAAGCCGAGGAAGTCGAGCGAGGCGAGCCCGCCGATCGTCGCCGTGATGAGGAAGGGCATCATCGTCAGCGTCGCCACCATCGCGTTGGGCAGCATGTGGCGGAACATGATCGTCCAGTTCGAGACGCCGAGCGCGCGGGCCGCGCGGACGTATTCGAAGTTGCGCGCGCGCAGGAACTCGGCCCGCACCACGCCCACCAGCGCCGGCCAGCCGAACAGCACGGTCAGGAACACGAGCAGCCAGAAACTTCGCCCCAGAATGGCGAACATGATGATGATGATGTAGAGCGAGGGCGTGGAGACCCAGATCTCGATCACCCGCTGGAACGTCAGGTCGAGCCAGCCGCCGAAATAGCCCTGCACCGCGCCGGCGACGATCCCGATGACCGAGGCGCAGGTGGTCACGATGATGGTGAACAGGATCGACAGGCGGAAGCCGTAGATCACCCGCGCCAGCACGTCGCGCGTGGCGTCGTCGGTGCCCAGCCAGTGCTGCGCGTCGGGTGGCGAGGGGGCGGGCTGGCCCAGCGTGTTGGGCGTGTTGTAGCTGTAGGGAATGAGGGGCCAGAGCGTCCACCCGGCCACGATCTCCTGGCCGTTGAACTGCGCCGCGCCGTCCGCGACCGCCTGCTTCACCGCCTCGGGCTCGTAGAAGCAGTCTTCGAGCCCACCGGAGACGATCAGGCACTCCACCTCCACGTCGCGGTAGACCGCTTCGGTGGGGAAGTCGCCGCCGAATTGCTGCTCGGAATAGAAGTTGTGGATCGGGAAGTGGAGCTCGCCGCGGAAGTTCACCACGATCGGCTTGTCGTTGGCGATGTACTCGGCGAACAGGCTGAGGCCGAACAGCACGCCGAAGATGATGAGCGACCAGTAGGCGCGGCGGTTGCGCTTGAAGTTGCGCCAGCGCCGCTGGTTGAGCGGCGACAGCGTGAACAAGCCGGTCTTGCGCGGCGGCGCCGCGACCTGCGGGCGACCGGTCTCGACCTGGGGCAGCTGCGTCTCGATATCGATCTGCGGCAGGCTCCGGTCGGGAAGCGAGCTGTCGGGGGCGGCCATGTCAGGTCTCCCGGCTTTCGAAGTCGATCCGCGGATCGACGAGGACGTACATCAGGTCGGAGATGATGCCCACGATCAGGCCGATGAGCCCGAACATGAACAGTGTGCCGAACACCACCGGGTAGTCGCGCGCCACCGCCGCCTCGAAGCCGAGCCGGCCCAGCCCGTCGAGCGAGAAGATCGTCTCGATGATGATCGAGGCGCCGAAGAACACGCCGAGGAAGGCGGCCGGAAAGCCCGCGATCACGATGAGCATCGCGTTGCGGAACACGTGCCCGTAGAGCACGCTGGACTCGGTCAGGCCCTTGGCCTTGGCTGTAATGACGTACTGCTTCTTGAGCTCGTCGAGGAAGCTGTTCTTGGTCAGGAGCGTCAGCGTGGCGAAGGCCGAGATGGTCGTCGCCGTCACCGGTAGGGCGATGTGCCAGAAGTAGTCGCCGATCTTGCCGATCAGGCTCAGATCCTCCCAGTTGTCCGACACCAGCCCCCTGAGCGGGAAGATCTGGAAGTAGGATCCGCCTGCGAACAGCACCAGCAGCAGGATGGCGAAGAGAAAGCCGGGGACGGCGTAGGCCACGATGATGACGGCGCTCGTCCACGTGTCGAAGCTCGTGCCGTCGCGCACCGCCTTGCGGATGCCGAGCGGGATCGAGATGAGATAGGCGATCACGGTCGACCACAGGCCGAGCGTGATCGAGACGGGCATCTTCTCGATGACCAGTTCGGTCACGGTTATCGAGCGGAAATAGCTCTCGCCGAAGTCGAGCGTCAGGTAGTTGCCCATCATGATGAAGAAACGCTCTGCGATGCCGATCTGCTCCTTGGCGCATTCCTCCGCCTCGAGGTTCGGCTCGCCCGCGTAGCCGTCTTCGCAGACAATGCGGGCGAAGCCGAGATCGACCTCGAGTTCGTCGAGAAAGTCCTGCGGCAGGCCGCGGGCGCCGAGATAGCTGTCGTCGCCGCCGCCTTCCTGCGGGGCGCCGGCATCGGAGCCGCCGGCGATACCCTCGAACACGTCGCCGTCGCCCTCGACCTGCGCGATGATCTGCTCGATGGGCCCGCCGGGCACGAACTGCGTCAGCGTGAAGTTGATCAGCATGATCCCGAACAGCGTCGGGACAATCAGCAAGAGCCTGCGGAGGATATAGGCGCCCATGGCGTCGTCTGCCCTGCGCTCAGTCGATCGCGCCGGCGGCGCGCAGCTCTTCGGCGCGGGCCTCGTCCCACCACCAGAAGTCGAGATTGCCGAGCGCGTAGGGCGGAAGCGGGTCGGGGTGGTCGTAGACGTCGAAATAGGCGACCGTGTGCACGTCCTTGTACCATTGCGGCACCCAGAACCGGTAGGCGCGCAGCACCCGGTCGAGGGCGCGCACGGCGGTCGTCAGCTCCTCCTGGCTCTCGGCGGCGATGACGTGCTCGATCAGCGCATCGACGGCCTCCGATTGCAGGCCCATCGAGTTGAACACGCTCTCGTTCGCCATCTCGGACCCGAAATACTGCTCGAGGCCCCGCCCGGGGATGTAGCCCATCGGGAAGTTGTCGGTCACGACGTCGAAGTCGAAGCTGCGCTCGCGGTTCGTCGCCTCGGCGTTGTCGACGCGCTGGTGCACGGCGTCGATGCCGACCGCGCGCAGGTTCTCGACATAGGGGTTGATGACGCGGTCGAAGGTCTGGCTGTCGTTGAGGAACTCCACCCGGAGCTTCCGCCCGTCCTTGCGGCGCAGACCGTCGGACGGGTCGACGACCCAGCCCGCGTCTTCGAGGAGCTCGTTGGCCCGGCGCGCGTTGCGGCGGTCGAGCTGGCGTGGCCCGCTCTCGGGCGCCATCACGGGCTCGCTGTCGAGCACGCCGGGGGGCAGCTTGTCGGCGAGCGGCTCGAGAAGCGCGAGCTCGGCCTCGGAGGGCAGGCCCGTCGCGGCGAGGTCGGAATTCTCCCAGAACGAGTGGATGCGCGCGTAGAGCCCGTAGAAGAGCTGCGTGTTCGACCACTCGAAGTTGAACATCAGCTGGATCGCCTCGCGCACCCGCGGGTCCTGCAGCTGCTCGCGGCGCATGTTGAGCGAAAACGCCTGTCCGGGCGCGATGGTGCCGTCGTTCAGCTCTTCCTTGACCACATGGCCCTGCTCGATGGCGGGAAAGTCGTAGCCCTCGGCCCAGCTCTTGGACGAGGCCTCGTTGCGGAACAAATAGTTGCCCGCCTTGAAGCCCTCGAACGCCACGTTGTAGTCGGCGTAGTATTCGACCCGGATCGCATCGAAATTGTAGCGGCCCACGTTGATCGGCAGGGCGGCGCCCCAGTAATCGGGGTTGCGCGTGTAGACCGTCGTCTGCCCAACGTCGGTTTCGGAGACCATGTAGGGGCCCGAGCCGAGCATGGGCGTGAGCGACGTCTCCTCGAGGTCGAGGCCCTCGGCCTCGTACTGTGCCTTCGAGAAGATCGGCAGCCCGCCGACCGACTGGATCACGTCGCGCTTGGGCACGCCCTCGACGAACGTGAAGCGGATGCGGCTCTCGTCGAGCACCTCGGCCCCCTCGACCTGCCGCCGCATCACCGACCGGAACGAGGGCAGGCCCTTGTCCCGGAACAGCTCGTAGGAGAAGTGCACGTCCTCGGCCGTGAGCGGCGAGCCGTCGGAAAAGGCGATGCCCTCGCGCAGGGTGAAGATGACCTCCGAGCGATCCTCGGGGTATTCCAGCGTCTCGCAGAGCAGGCAGTAGGAGGAGTCGATCTCGTCGGCCGTCGAGGTCAGCAGGCTCTCGTACTGGATCGTCACCAGCCGGTCGGCCCGGCCCTTGACGGTGTAGGGATTCATGCTGTCGTAGCCGCCGAACGCCCAGATCGACATCTCGCCGCCCTTGGGCGCATCCGGGTTGACGTAGTCGAGATGCTCGAAATCGGGGCCGTATTTCAGCTCGCCACCGGGAAATGTCGTGATCCCGTGCGATCTGACCCATCCCTCCTCGAGCGAGAGCGCCGGCGCGGGAGCGAGGAGCGCGCCCGAGAGCGTCGCGGCGAGCGCCAGGGCGGGCCGGGCCGCGCGGCGGGCCGTTCGGTCACGGGTCGCGGCTTGCTCTGGGCTTTGGCGCATCGTCGTCTCCTCTGGCGGCGAGTCGGTCACCCCTACGAGATAGGCTAGGATGTCGCATGAAAAGGGACAACTTGCGAATGCGTGAGGTCGCCGTTGGCTGCGCATGGATTTTCCCGGCGCCGCAGGGTGGTGCCGCCGGGTGGCGGGCACCCGACGACAGGGCCCCGCGGGCCTGAGCGCCGCGGGGCCTGACGACGTCGATCACCCTGCGCGTGGCGCGCGCGGGGATGTCAGTTGAAGGTCTCGAGGTAGGCGATGAGGTTCACCCGGTCCTCCCAGGCGTCGAGCCCGGCGAAGGACATCGACGTACCCGGCGCCCAATCGCTCGGATCCTCGAGGAAGGCGTAGAGATTTTCCTTGTCCCAGACGTCGGCCTGTTCCACCAGTGCGCCGGAGTAGTTGAAGCCGTCGACCGCCGCCACCTCGCGCCCCACCACGCCGTGCAGATAGGGGCCGGTCGCGTTGGCGCCGACCTCCAGCTGGTGGCAGGCCCGGCACTTGGACCAGACGCGCTCGCCCCGGCCGGCGTCGGCCTGGGCGAACTTTTCCTCCATGGTCAGCTCTTCCACGGGCTCGGCCGGGGCTTCGTCGCTCTCGACCGCGATCGAGTAGGCCTGCTCGCCCTTTGCGCGGTCGCCGATGTCGTAGAGGCTGTCGGACACCCACGCGCCCAGCAGAAAGATCAGCCACGCGCCGAGAAAGCCCGTCGCCGCCTTGGTGAGGGTCATCGTGTCGAACATGTCAGGTCCTGCCCCGGCTTGTCTCTTGTTCGGATGCGGATGTATGCCGGGCCCGCGCGGCCGCGCAAGCTGCGACCGGCGCGACCAAACGACCGGTCCGGCGGCGGTTGTGCCGCCTCCTGCGAGGGCCGCCGAAGACACACCGGAGCGCCCATGAACCCGACCGACACCCGCCCCGCCATCGCCTTCCAGGGCGAGCCTGGCGCCTACTCGCACCAGGCCTGCCACGAGGCGATGCCCGATCACGTCGCGCTGCCCTGCGCCACCTTCGAGGACACGATCGAGGCGGTGCGCACGCATCGCGCGGCGCTGGCGATGCTGCCGGTCGAGAACACCACCTACGGGCGGGTGGCCGACATCCACCGGCTGCTGCCGGAGAGCGGGCTGCACATCGTGGCCGAGGCGTTCGTGCGGGTGCACATCAACCTGCTCGGCGTGCCCGGCGCGCGACTCGAGGACGTGCGCGTGGCCCAGAGCCACACGGTGCTGCTTGGCCAGTGCCGGGCCTTTTTGCGCGCGCACGACATCCGCGCCGAGATCGCCGCCGACACCGCGGGTTCGGCCCGGCACGTGGCCGAGGCGGGCGATCCCGCGCTCGCCGCGCTCGCCTCCGACCTCGCCGGCGAGATCTATGGGCTCGCGCCCCTCGCCCGCCATATCGAGGACCAGTCGACCAACACGACGCGCTTCCTGATCATGGCGCCCAAGCCCGACTACGCGCGCCGGGGCGAGGCGGGCATGATGACCACCTTCGTCTTCCGCGTGCGCAACATACCCGCCGCGCTCTACAAGGCGATGGGCGGCTTCGCCACGAACGGGGTGAACATGACCAAGCTCGAGAGCTACATGGTCGACGGCTCGTTCACGGCGACCCAGTTCTACGCCGATATCGAGGGCCATCCCGACGACCGCAACGTGCGCCTCGCCCTCGACGAGCTGGACTATTTCTGCACGAAGCTCGAACTGCTCGGCGTCTACCCGGCCGATCCCCGCCGCCGCTGAGGCGGCGCCGGCGCCATGCGGAGCGCCTGCGGCGCGTTCTCTTTCCTGGGCCCCGCGAGCGGGGCCGTGCCTCCGGCGGGGATATTTTGAGCAAGAAGAAGGGGCGGGCGGGGCGCACCATCAAGGATGGCCGACACCGCCGCGCCGTGGCTCCGGATCGGGCGCTCCGGATCGGGCGCATCGGGGTGGGCGCATCGGGGCGCCTGGGGCGATCAGGCCCTCGGGCGGCGCTTTTCCATGGCGCGGGCGAGCTTGCCGAGTCGGGTGGCGAAGCGGGCCTGCAGCGTCGCGTGGGCAAGCTTGAGCGGTTGCAGGAAGATGCGGGCGCGCATGGTACGGGCGGCGAGGTCGAGTCCGACGTCGATATGGGTGCGCCCGCCCTTGCCCTCGGTCAGGGTGACGGCGAACTCGCCGTCGAGGCCCGCGCTGGTGAGCTGCAGGTGCAGGGCATGGGGCGGCTCGTAGCGGGTGACCTCGGCGGTGATCTCGCGCCGCTTGCCGCTGTACTCGAAGCTGCCCTGCCACCGCGTGCCGAGGCCGGGGGGCTGCGGCTCGGCCGAGCGTTCCAGTTCGGCGCCGCGGTCGCGCAAGAGTTTCTCGAAGCCGCCGAAATTGGTCACTTCGGCCCAGGCGCGCCTTTGCGGCAGCTTCAGCTCCTCAGTGGCGTGCAGTCTCATACCCGTCCCCGTCCCCGTGCCCGTCCCCGTCCCCGTGCCCGTCGCCGGGCGCCTGTCCCCGTCGTCGGGTCTGTGCCCTTGATCGTGCCCTCGATCCCGCGCCCCGGTCCGCCGCTCAGTCCAGCCGGTCTGCCAGCCAGCGCTCGAGCAGGAAATGCGCGATCGCACCTGCCCGTGCCGGCCGCAGCCGGCCGCTCTCTCCGGCATGGACCGCGACCAGCTCCTCCTTCGTCACCCATATCGCGTCGTCGAGTTCGGCCGGGTCGAGAGTGATCTCGCGCGAAAGCGCCCGGCCGTGGCAGCCGAGCATCAGCGACGCGGGAAAGGGCCAGGGCTGCGAGGCGAGATAGGTCACCTCGCCCACGCGCACGCCGGCCTCCTCGAAGACCTCGCGGCGCACCGCGGCCTCGAGCGTCTCGCCCGGCTCGACGAAGCCCGCGAGCAGCGAGTACATTCCGTCGGGCCAGTGCGGAGAGCGGCCGAGCAGGGCCGAATTGCCGTCGGTCACCAGCATGATCGCCACCGGGTCGGTGCGCGGGAAGTGGCGCGCGCCGCAATCCGGGCAGAGGCGCTGCCAGCCGCCCGCGGCGATCTCGCTCGGGCCGCTGCAGCGGGCGCAGAAACCGTGCGTGCGGTGCCAGCCGAGCACGCCGCGCGCGGTCGCGGCGAGTTCCGCGTCACGGGCGGTCAGGCGCACCATCGCCGCGCGCAGCTCGACGAAGCGGTGGTCGTCGGGCAGGCCGGGCGGGTGCTGTTCGCTCGGGTCGTGGAAGGCGCCGACGGTATCCGTCTGCTGTCCCGCAGGCTCCCAGCCCGAGACGTCGGTGGCGAACCAGGGCGCGCCGTCGGAGCGGCCGAGGAAGACGGACGTGCCGGGGCCGTGGGCGAGAAGCGGCGCGTCGCCGGGAAGGGGCGCGAGGGCGAGGCCGTCGCCGGGCGCGTCGCGCACGAGGGGCTTGCCGTGCCACAGCGGCAGGATGCGCGAACCCGGCGCTCGTCGCAGCGCGTTGGCAGCGTCCCGTGTCTCCGCCGCGCGGTCGAGGGCCGAGCCCCCGAACGTGACCTGCTCGGCGTCTTTCATGAGCGTCCCCGTGTCGTCCCGTTACCCGTCCGCGAGAGGCATGGCGCCTGCCGTTGGCCGCGATCCCGGCCGCCGCCGGGGTGACCCGTGGCAGCGATGCCACGCCTGCGGCCGAGGTGCAAACCTTCCGCTCGGGAAGGCAGGGGCTTTGGCTGGCGTGACCCCGCGTGGCATGATGCAACCTTGGGGAGAGTCGTCGGGGTCGCGCGCGAGGGGGGCGTGGCGGGTCACCCGGCGGTCGCGGCGTGGGATGCCGCGCACCGCTGACGGGGAAGCATGGGGGACGGGAACGCTGGAGGCCGAAAGCCACAGATTCGCGGCATCCGCCGGGCCGGGGCAGGCGCATCTGCGGCTGCTCGCCCTGTCGGACCTGCACATGCAGCTTCTGCCACACGACTACGCGGCAGACCGGCCCGTCGCGGGGCGGAGCCTCGCGCTTGCCGCCTCGGAGGCGCGGCGCGCGGCGGCCGAGGCGGCCAACGCCGCGCTCTTCGACGTGGGCGACGCCTGCGAAGGCAGCCCGGTCGATGCCGCGCTGGCGGCCGAGCGCGACGGCCCGCATCCGATGACCGCCGCGCTCGCGGCGGCGGGGGTCGACGCCGCGACGCTGGGCAACCACGATTTCGACCACGGGCTGGCGACCGCCGAGCGCATCGCGCGGCACAGCCCGGTGCCGCTGACCCTTTGCAATCTCGTGCGCCGGCTCGGCGCACGGCCGGTGGACGATGCGCCGTTCGTCGCGCCCTACCTGATCATCGAGCGCCAGCTGATCTGCGGCGACGGGGCCCGTCGACCGGTCCGCCTCGGCGTCACGGGCGTGCTGCCGCCGCAGACGCTCGACTGGAATGCCGACACGCTGGGCGATCGGCTCTTCGCGCGCGATGCGGTCGAGGCCGTCGCCGCCTGGCTGCCGGCGATGCGGGCGGCGGGAGCGCATCTCGTGGTGGTGCTTGCCCATACGGGCATCGGCCGCGTGGAGCACGTGGCTGGCATGGAGAACGCCGCCCTGCCGCTCGCGGCGCTCGACGGCGTCGATGTGGTGCTGGCGGGGCATGCCCACCGGTGCTTTCCCGGCCCCGACTGGCCGCCGGGCCCGACGGCGATCGACGCCCGGCGCGGCCGGCTGCACGGAACGCCGGCGGTGATGCCGGGGTGCCGGGGTGAGGCGGTGGGCATCGTCGACCTGCTGCTCGAGGTCGAGGGCGAGTCAGGCGGCTGGCGCGTGGCCGCAAGCGAGACGGCGCTGCGCCCCGTCGAGACGGAGCGGCCGGACGCGGCGGTGGCGGCGGCCGCGCGCGTGTGCCACGAGCGCACCCTCGCCGCGATTCGCCGGCCGGTCGCCCGCACCGCGCGGTCGTTGCACACCTATTTCGCCTTGCTGGCCGACAGCCCGGCGGTGCGGCTCGTCAACGAGGCGCAGCGCGCGGCGGTCCGCGCCGCCCTGCCCGACATAGCGGCGCAGGAGGGCGAGGTTCCGCTGCTGTCGGCCGCCGCGCCGCTCAAGACCGGGGGGCTGCACGGCCCGGACAATTACACCGACGTGCCGGCGGGGGAGATGCTGTGCCGCCACCTGATCGACCTGCAGGTCTACCCCAACCGCCTGACGGTGATCGAGGTGACGGGCGCCGAGTTGCGCCTCTGGCTGGAGCGCGCGGCGAGCGTCTTCGCCACGGTGGAGGAGGGCGCGTCGGGCGGGCCCCTGCTCGACGCCGCGGTGGCGGGCTACGGGTTCGACACGATCACCGGGCTGACCTACCGGATGGACCCCTCGGCGCCACCCCTTGTCGCGGCGTGGACCGGCCGTGGCGCGCCCGGTGACGCCGAGGGCCGCGTGCGCGACCTCGCCTGCGACGGCAGGCCGGTGCGGGCGGGCGACCGGTTCCGCCTCGCCACCAACAGCTACCGGCTCGGCAGCCACAGGGTCTACGGGGGGCTGCGCGCCCGTGCCGAGCCGGTGGGAGACCTGACGGTGCGCGAGGCGCTGGAGGCCTTCGTGGCCCGTGGCGGCGCGGAGCGGCGGCTGCCCGCGGCGGGCTGGGCGCTCTGCCCGATAGCCGAGGCCCGCGCGATCTACCCGACTGGCCCGGGCGCACAGGCCTACCCGCTGCCCGAGCCGGCAGGGGCGGGCATTCTGCACGCGGCGGGGCGGGATGCGCGCGGCTTCCTTCTCTACGAGGTCGACATGTCACGCGCCGACCTGCTCGACGGCGACGCTGCCGCGCCCGCGCCGGGGCCCCCCGCTTCTCCGCTCGCTGCGGGCGGCCCCTCGCGGCGACAGGACGCGGCCCGAATGGCAAGGCGCACCGCGCAGCCCGGCAGACAACCGGGACGACGAGCGGCCGGCCGCAACGGCACGTGGTGCAACCGGTCGGGCGACGCAGGGTAGGAGCGACGCAGGTCGCGTCCCGGGGAGCCGGCCGGCCCGCAGGGCACGGCCGGAAGCGGGAGGGTCGGATCTTTCGCGCCGCAACGAGGAGCATGAGGGGCACATGCGATCCGGGGATTGCCTGAAAAACGGGCATCCCGCATTGTCGGTGCATCGCCATCGCGCGGCGGCGGAAGGCCGGCGGGCGCCAGGGGTCGCGACGCTTCCCTCCGGCCGCCCGCCCCGCAATGTGCGGCGGCAGTCAGGCCGGGGCCCGCCCGGCCCGAACCCGACATGGAGCCGACAAGGAGGTGCCCCCCGTGTTCACGCGATCCCTCGCCGCCCTCGCTGCCGCCGCGACCCTCGTCGCCGGCGCGGCCACGGCGCAGACCCAGATTCCCTTCGCACTCGACTGGAAGTTCGAGGGGCCCTCGGCTGCCTATTTCGCCGCCGTCGACAATGGTCATTTCGCCGAGGCCGACCTCGAGGTCGAGGTGACGGCGGGCCAGGGCTCGCTCGACGCGATCCCCAAGGTCGCCACGGGCGCCTTCCCCTTCGGATTTGCCGACATCAACTCGCTCGTCAAGTTCCTCGACCAGAACCCCGGCGCCCCTGTGACCGCGGTGATGATGGTCTACGACAAGCCGCCCTTCGCCGTGGTGGGCCGCAAGTCGCTCGGCATCGAGACGCCCGCCGATCTCGAGGGCAAGGTGCTGGGCGCGCCGCCGCCCGACGGGGCCTGGGCGCAGTTCCCGGCCTTCGCCACCGCCGCCGGCATCGACATGGACGCGATCACGGTCGAGCCCGTTGGCTTTCCCACGCGCGAGCCGATGCTGGCCGAGGGCGAGGTCGATGCCGTGACCGGCTTCTCTTTCTCGTCGTTCCTCAACCTCGTGCGCCTCGGCGTGCCCGAGGACGACATCTCGACCATCCTGATGGCCGATCACGGCCTGCAGCTTTACGGCAACGCGATCATCGTCAACACCGGGTTCGCCGCCGGGAATCCGGAGATCGTCGAAGGCTTCCTCGCCGCGGTGGCCGCCGGCTGGCAGGACGTCATCGCCGACCCGCAGGCGGGGGGCGAGATGATCGCCAGCCGCAACCCCGCGCTCGACGTCGAACTCGAGACGCGGCGCCTTCAGCTCGCGATCGACGCCAACGTGCTGACCGATCATGTCAAGGCCAACGGCATGGGCGGGATCGACGAGGCGCGCATGGCCGAGGCCATCGAGCAGATCGGGCAGACCTACGAGTTCGAGAACGCGCCGACGCCCGAGCTCTATTTCGACGACTCGTTCCTGCCCGAGGGGCTGTTCCCGCTCGAAGCGGCCATGTGACCCCATTGCGCGCTGCCTCGCGGCGGCGCGCGAACGGCCCCGTGGGGCCGCAGATTTCATGCCTCCGGCGGGGATATTTGAAGCAAGAAGAAGCCGGGCGCGCGCCTCCCTTCTTCTTGCTTCAAATATCCCCGCCGGAGGCGCATCCCGGGAGGCAAGCATGGGCGACGCCCTCATCGAGATCCGCGATGTCAGCCACACCTTCCAGACAAAGGGCGGCCCGCTGAAGGTGCTCGACCACCTCGACATCTCGGTGCCGGAAGGCGGTTTCTGCGCCGTCGTCGGGCCGTCGGGCTGCGGCAAGTCCACCCTGACGCGGCTGATCGCGGGACTGATGATCCCCGACGCGGGCGAGGTCTGGCTGCACGGCGAGCGCGTGCGGGGGCCACGCTCGACCGTGGGCATGGCGTTCCAGAACCCGGTGCTTCTCGAGTGGCGCACGATCCTCAAGAACGTCCTGCTGCCGCTCGAGATCGTGCCCTCGAAGCTGTCGCGGAAGGAGGCGGAGGAGCGTGCGCGGTTCCTGCTGTCGCTCGTCGGGCTGGAGGGGTTCGAGGACAAGAAGCCCTCGGAGCTCTCGGGCGGCATGCGCCAGCGCGCCTCGCTCTGCCGGGCGCTGATCCACCAGCCCGAGGTGCTGATCCTCGACGAGCCCTTCGGCGCGCTCGACGCCTTCACCCGCGAGGATCTCTGGCAGACCATGCACCAGGTGAAGGAACGCGAGCCCTTCACCGGCGTGCTGATCACCCATGATCTGCGCGAGTCGATCTTCCTGGCCGACCAGGTGGTGGTGATGTCGGGCCGGCCCGCGCATGCGCAGTTCGTGCTCGAGGTGGGCGAGACGGGGCCGCGCGACCTCGACCACCTCTACACCGCCGAGGCGGCCGAGATGCTCAACGTGCTGCGCCACCAGATCGAGATCGCGCAGGGCCGCGCGCCCGCAGAGCCCACCGCCCATGGCAGTGCCGACAGGGGCGAAGACGTGCCCGCGCCGCCCCCCGGTCCGGCTGCGCAGGGCGTCGCCTGAGGAGAGAGACGATGGCCTACGTTCCCGCCCCGATCACCCGCCCCGAGGACGCCGCAGGCGGCGCAGGCAGGCGCGTTCTCGACCGGTTCGCCAGCCGCGCCGTGATGGCCCCGATCGTGGCGCTCATCGTCTTCTGCCTGTTCTGGGAGGCGCTCGTCTGGATCAACGACTGGCCCGACTACGTCATGGCTTCGCCGTCCGACCTGCCGCCCGCCTTCGCCCGGTACTGGGAGTTGTTCATCGTCATGGGCTGGCAGACGCTGTGGCGCACGGTGGTGGGCCTGGTCGTGGCGGTGATCGTGGGCGTGGGCCTCGGCATGGTGATGGGCTTTTCCCGCACCATGCGCGACGCGCTCTACCCGCTGCTCGTGGGCTTCAACGCCATTCCGAAGGCGACGGTGGTGCCCATCGTCGCGCTGCTCTTCGTCGGCGCGCACGACTTCAACACGATCCTGATCGCCTTCATGATCTCGTTCTTCCCGATCGCGGTTTCGGTCTCGATCGGGCTGTCGACGCTCGAGCCCGAATACCGCGACATCCTGCGCTCGCTCGGCGCCAGCCAGACCACGATCTTCTGGAAGATCGCGCTGCCCAAGACGCTGCCGGAATTCTTCGGGGCGCTGAAGGTGGCCGTGACGCTCGCCTTCATCGGCACCAACCTGATGGAGATCGTCAGCCCCCACGGACGCGGCCTCGGCGCGCTGTTCGATTCGGGCAAGACCAACAGCGACTACCCGCTGATGTTTGCCGTCCTGATCGCGCTCGCCGTGCTCGGCATCCTGCTCTATTACATCGTCGTCGCGCTGGAGAAGGTGTTTGCCGGCTGGGCCGAGCGAAGCGAGCATTGAGCGGCAACGCGCAGCCCTGAATGCCAGTCCATGGCGAAGCGGCGGAGCCCGCTGGGAGCGGGACTGGGCTGAGCTGAGCTGACGCGGCAGGGAATGCCGCGCGCGGCCCGGTGGAGCGGCGCGGAGGCGCGACTCGGGCGCGACTCGGGGCGCGACTCGGGGGCGCGGCTGGCCGATCCGGCAGGATCACCGCTTCCAGAGGGTGTTGCTCGACACTGCATGCAGTGGCCTATGGTTCGACAAGATGCTCGCGGGCCCGCCCATGCCTTCGCGTCGCGCGACCAGCTCGAACCGGCGGCGGTGCTGGGCGAGGCGGCGCTGGCAGGGCCGGCAGACCTGCCCGAGCCGAACCAGCGCAGCCCCGCATGGCGGCGCGCGGGCGGGGCCGCTTGGCCCCCTTGAAGGCGGGGCCGCCGATCCGTAGATTGCCGGACGAGAGGTTGGCGCGGGCGAGCGCCTCGCCAACCCGGTCAGGCCCGGAAGGGAGCAGCCGCAACGAGCCCCGCTCGGGTCGCTGTCCAGCCTCTCACCCGACACCGCCCGTCCCTGTCAGGGGGCGGGCGGTTTCGGTTCGCCGGGCGCGTTGGTCGGCGGCCCGCAGCAGCCCCGGCGTTGCCGCCGGCTCGCCGGCGGCCTAGTCTCGCGGGGACATCGCCAGGGGGGCGGGATGAGCGAAAGCGGCTACCAGGTGCTGGCGCGGAAATACCGGCCGCAGACCTTTGCCGACCTCGTCGGACAGGACGCGATGGTGCGCACCCTGCGCAACGCGTTCGCCGCCGACAAGATCGCGCAGGCGTTCATCCTCACCGGCATTCGCGGCACCGGCAAGACGACCACCGCCCGCATCGTCGCGAAGGGGATGAACTGCACCGGACCAGACGGGCAGGGCGGCCCCACGACCGATCCCTGCGGCGTCTGCGAGCATTGCGTGGCCATCGCCGAGGGTGCCCACATGGACGTGCTCGAGATGGACGCGGCCTCGAACACCGGGATCGACGACATCCGCGCTCAGGTGATCGACTCGGTCGCCTACGCGCCCGCCTCGGCGCGCTACAAGGTCTACATCGTGGACGAGGTCCACATGCTGTCGCGCTCGGCCTTCAACGCGCTCCTGAAGACGCTGGAAGAGCCGCCGCGGCACGTGAAGTTCATCTTCGCCACCACCGAGATCCGCAAGGTGCCGGTGACGGTGCTCTCGCGTTGCCAGCGCTTCGACCTGCGCCGTATCGAGCCCGAGGACATGATCGCGCTCCTGCGGCGGATCGCCGAGGCCGAGGGCGGTGCGATCGAGGACGGGGCGCTGGCGCTCGTCACCCGCGCCTCGGAAGGGTCTGCGCGCGACGCCACCTCCTTGCTCGACCAGGCGCTGGCGCAGGGGCCGGCGGGGGGCGCGGCGGTCACGGCCGAGGACGTGCGCGCGATGCTGGGCCTTGCAGACCGAGGCCGGGTGCTCGACCTGTTCGATCTTGTGCTTCGGGGGGATGCCGCTGGAGCGTTGGCCGAGCTTGCCGCGCAATACGCCGACGGGGCCGACCCGCTGGTGGTGCTGCGCGATCTCGCCGAGGTCTGCCACTGGGTGAGCGTGACCAAGATCACGCCCGAGGCGGCAGACGACCCCACCGTCTCGCCCGACGAGCGGCAGAGGGGGCGCGCGATGGCCGAGGCGCTGCCGATGCGGGTGCTCAGCCGGATGTGGCAGATGCTGCTCAAGGCGCTCGACGAGGTGGCGCAGGCGCCGAACGCCATGATGGCCGCCGAGATGGCGCTGATCCGCCTGACCCACGTCGCTGATCTGCCCCCGCCCGAGGACCTGATCCGCCAGCTTCAATCGCAGGGCGCCGAGGCCGCCGCTCCAGGCGCCTCGGCCTCCGCCCCCGCGCCGGCGCGGGGCAGTGCGCCGGTCGCGGCCGCGCCGCGCCGCGCCCCTCGGCGCCGCGCGGCACCCCGCCGGGGGGCGCCGAGGGGCGCGGCGCGCTCGCCGTCGCGCGGGCAGAGCCCGAAGTGGCGTTGGGGCGCTACCCCAGCTTCGAGGCGGTGCAGGAGCTGATCCGCGCCAACCGCGACGTGGCCCTCCTGCTCGAGGTCGAGCAGGGCGTGCGGCTCGCCTCCTATCGCCCGGGCCGGATCGCCTTCGAGCCCGCGCCGGGTGCCGCGCCCGATCTTGCGCAACGCCTGTCGGAGCGGCTGTCGCGATGGACGGGGGCGCGCTGGGCCGTCACGCTGGTCTCCAAGGGGGGCGCGCCCACCATCGCCGAGACGCGCGACGCCGAGCGGGCCGCGCTGGAGGAGCAGGCGCACGCCCATCCGATGGTGCAGGCGGTGTTCGAGGCGTTTCCGCAGGCCCGCATCGCCGCAATCCGCACGCCCGAGCAGATCGCGGCCGACGCCGGTGCCGAGGCGCTGCCCGAGGTCGACGGGGAATGGGACCCGTTCGAGTCGGAGTGAGGCGCACGGCGCGGCGAGAGCGCGACGCTAGTCGGCCCGCCCCTCGACCAGCGCGCCGGGGGTAAGCACGCGCTCCGCGAGGGCGCGCAGCGACTCGGTCTGCACCCCTTCCATGCCGGCGGCCATCGGCGCGGCGAGGGCGAGCGCGAGGGTCAGGCCGAGAAGGAGGCGGGCGTAAGGCGTCCGGGCGTCGGTGGTCATCGTTGTCCTGCTCCTGCAATCCGACCGGGATACGGCGGCGCGCGCGCGCCGGATCATATCTGGTCACGATCGTGTGCGGGTCACGGGGGCGCGCCGGGCCACGATGTCGCGCCCGTGCTTGTTCGCGGGCCGCCCCGCGCCTACACCCTGAGGGACGCCAGCAAGGGAGCGGATGCGATGCTGAAAGGACTGGGCGGCCTCGGCGACATGGCCGGGATGATGAAGAAGGCGCAGGAGATGCAGACCCGCATGGCGGAGATGCAGGAAGAGCTCGAGCGCATCGAGGTCGTGGGCGAGAGCGGTGCGGGCCTCGTCAAGGCCACCTGCTCGGCCAGGGGCGAGCTGCGCGGCCTCGATATCGACCCGTCGATCTTCCAGCCCTCCGAGAAGGAGGTGGTCGAAGACCTGATCCTCGCCGCGATCAAGGAGGCGCAGCAGAAGGCGCAGCGCCGCTCGCAGGAAGAGATGGAGAAGATCACCTCCGAGCTGGGCCTGCCCGCCGGTCTCAACCTGCCGGGGATGTGAGGCCCGGCCGGGTGCGACGGGGCATGCGGGTGGCGGGGCCGACATGAGCCAGATCCCGCCGCAGGTAGAGACGCTGATCGACCTGATGGCGCGGCTGCCCGGCCTCGGGCCGCGCTCGGCCCGACGTGTCGTGCTGACGCTGATCCAGAAACGCGGCAAGCTGATGGTGCCGCTGGCCGAGGCGATGGCCGCGGTGGCCCGCGAGGCGCGCGAATGCGTGCAGTGCGGCAACATCGCCACCGCCACGCTCTGCCCGATCTGCCAGAGCGAGAAGCGCGCCATCGGTCAGCTCTGCGTGGTCGAGGACGTGGCCGACCTCTGGGCGATGGAGCGCGGCGGCGCCTTCTCGGGGCGCTACCATGTGTTGGGCGGCACCCTCTCGGCGCTCGACTCGATCGGCCCGGAAGAGCTTGGCATCCCCCGGCTGGCCGAGCGGGTGCGGGCCGAGGGGATCACCGAGGTGATCCTCGCGCTCGCCGCCACCGTCGACGGCCAGATCACCGCCCATTACATCGCCGACGCGCTTGAGGGGTCGGGCGCGTCGGTCACGTCCCTGGCGCAGGGGGTGCCGGTGGGGGGCGAGCTGGACTACCTCGACGACGGCACGATCACCGCTGCCCTGAAGGCGCGCAAGGCGCTCTAGGGGCCGGCCGCGACGACGAAGACGGTCCCCCGGTCGCCCGCGCAGGCTGGCGCGAGTGAGGCAAGGGCACTCGCTTTGGCAAGCGGCGACCGCGAAGACCGCCAGCAGCGCCGCTTCGACGGGGGAGAAGGCGGCGGGGGGCGCGAGGCGGGCCACCGCCGCCACCAGCGCCAAGACCACCGGCAGGCCGTCGACCGTGCCCGCCGTCCGGTCGCCGCAGAGGCGCTCGGGCCAAGCCTCGGCGAGACCCAGCAGGAGCCTGGTGTTCTTGTTGGAATGGTCGCGTGTCGGCGTGCGGGGCGAGGCAGGAAGCGGGGCGAGGCACGAAGAAGAAGGATGGCCACCGCCGCAATCTCTGCCGTGACGGCCCGCCCCCATCCACGCTACGGAGCGGGCGAGCGGACGCAGCGGCCGGCCTCCGGGTCAGCCTGTGCGGGGCCCCGTTGGCCGCCCACGCTCGAGGCTCCGCGCGGGCGCGTCAGCGACGGTCGTCCTCATCGTCGTCCTCGTCGTCGTCGTCGCTGTCGGGCAGGTTGAACAGGCTGTCGGCGTCGACCAGCTTGCCGTGCCGATCCTCTTCCTCGTCGTCGTCGGAACGCGAGGACGAGCCGCCGAGGGTGAAGGTTTCGAGCCCCGAGATGGCGGTGGGGATGCGCGGCTCGGGATCGGACGTGAGCGACGTTTCGGTCGACACCAGCTTGCGCCGCTCGTCGTCGGACATCGCGGTCCCCTCGGCGGCGCGGCGGGCGTTGGCCTTCTGCACCGCCTGGTCGAGTTCCGACTGCTTGCACAGGCCCAGCGCGACCGGGTCGATCGGCTGGATGTTCTGGATGTTCCAGTGCGTGCGTTCGCGGATCGACTGGATCGTTGGCTTGGTTGTGCCCACGAGCTTGGAGATCTGGCTATCCGAAAGCTCGGGGTGGAACTTCACAAGCCAGAGGATCGCCGCCGGCCGGTCCTGCCGCTTCGACAGGGGCGTATAGCGGGGGCCGCGGCGCTTTTCCTCGCCCGTGGCGGCGGGGTTGTGCTTGAGCTTGAGGCGATGTTTGGGGTCTTTCTCGGCCTTGTCGATCTCGGACTGGTCGAGCTGGTTGTTGGCGATCGGATCGAATCCCTTGACGCCCGCGGCCACATCGCCGTCTGCGATGCCCTGCACCTCGAGTTCGTGCAGCCCGCAGAACTCGGCAATCTGGCTGAAGGTCAGGGTGGTGTTGTCCACGAGCCAGACGGCGGTCGCCTTGGCCATCAGCGGCTTGTTCATGGGTCGTCTCCTTCGCGTCTCGCGGCAAGAATCACCCGGCGGCCGGGGCGGGCCTGCGGCGGGCGCCGCACATCCTCGTTTTCGGGGATCGGGCGGGATATAAAGGCGCAAGGGACGAAAGGGAAGGGCGAATGATCAGGTTGGCTGTGCTCGCGTGGCTCTGCGCGGCTTGTGCCCTGCGGGCCGAGGGCGACCGCGCGGGCGACTTCGACTACTATGTGATGGCGCTGTCGTGGTCGCCCACATGGTGCGACCTCGAGGGGCGGGCCGAGGGCGCCGACCAGTGCGACGCGGGCCGCGATCTCGGCTGGGTGCTGCACGGGCTCTGGCCGCAATACGAGCGCGGCTGGCCGTCGGACTGCCCGACCGACCAGCCCGACCCCTCGCGGCGCATGACGGCGGCCATGGCCGACGTGATGGGCTCGGGGGGGCTCGCCTGGTACCAGTGGCAGAAGCACGGCCGCTGCGCCGGCCTGCATCCGGGCGACTACTTCGGCCTGTCGCGCGAGGCATACGGCTCGGTCACGCGGCCGGAGGTGTTCCGCCGGCTCGACGGCGACGTGCGGCTGCCCGCGCGGGTCGTCGAGGAGGCGTGGCTCGAGGCGAACCCGCAGCTCAGGCCCGACATGCTCACCGTCACCTGCCGCGACGGCCACGTGCAGGAGGTGCGCATCTGTCTGACCAGGGCGCTGGTGCCGCGCTACTGCGGAGCCGACGTCGTGCGTGACTGTGCGCTCGAAGACGCGCTTCTGCCCGCGATCGAGTGACGCCTCACTCCGCCGGCGCAGCGCCCCCGGGGGCGGCGGCGGCGGCAGGCTTCATCAGGCCCCAGACGACCGCACCCAGCACGCCGCCCGCCAGCGGCGCCACCCAGAACAGCCACAGTTGCGACAGCGCGGTGGGCCCCGCGAACAGGGCGACGCCGGTCGAGCGGGCCGGGTTCACCGAGGTGTTCGTCACCGGAATCGAGACGAGGTGGATCAGCGTCAGCCCCAGCCCGATGGCGATGGGGGCGAAGCCTGCCGGCACGCCCGGCGCCGTCGCGCCCAGGATGATCACGAGGAAGATCGCCGTCAGCACCACCTCGGTCACGAGCCCCGATACCATCGAGTACCCGCCGGGCGAGGCCGCGCCGTAGCCGTTGGAGGCGAAGCCGCCAACCCCGTCGAAGCCCGCCTGACCCGAGACGATGACGAACAGCACCGCCGCGGCGGTCACCGCGCCCGCGACCTGCGCCCCCCAGTAGAGCGGCAGCGAGCCCTCGAAGCGCCCCGCGATCTTGAGGCCCAGCGTCACGGCGGGGTTGAAGTGCCCGCCCGAGATGCCGCCCACCGCGTAGGCCATGCACATGACTGTCAGGCCGAAGGCGAGGCTGACGCCCAGCCAGCCGATGCCCACGTCGGGCACGCCCGCCGCCAGCACGGCGCTGCCGCAGCCGCCGAGCACGAGCACGAAGGTGCCGAGAAACTCGGCCAGAAGGGGCCTGTGCATTGTCTGATCCTCCCTCGACGGCACCTCGGCCGGCTCCACACGTCTAATGACGCAGAGTAAGAGAGGAGTGCTCAAAAGCGACGCACGATGTCGTAAACAGGCGCGATGTGGCGCTGTCAGCCGACCGACAGCACGATCTTGCCGATATGAGCCGAGCTCTCCATGCGGGCATGGGCCTCGGCGGCCCGATCCAGGGGAAACTCGCTGTCCATCACCGGGGCGACGCGGCCTGCAGCGAGAAGGGGCCAGACCTCTGCCCGCAGCGCCTCGGCGATGCGGGCCTTGGCGAGGTCGGATTGCGGGCGCAGGGTGGAGCCGGTGATGGTCAGTCGCCGCACCATGACCTGCGCGAAGTTGACCTCCACCTTCGGCCCCTGCAGGAAGGCGATCTGCACCAGCCGGCCCTCGTCGGCCAGCGCCTTGACGTTGCGGGGTATGTAGTCTGCGCCCACCATGTCGAGGATCACGTTCGCGCCCCCCTCGGCGCGCAACACGTCGACGAAATCCGACTCGCGGTAGTTGATCGCGCGCTCCGCTCCCAGCCGCTCGCACACGGCGCATTTCTCGTCGGAACCCGCGGCGGCGAAGACGCGCGCGCCGCGCGCGGAGGCGAGCTGGATCGCGGTGGTCCCGATGCCCGACGAGCCGCCATGCACCAGGAACCGCTCTCCCGCCTGCAGACCTGCGCGCTCGAACACGTTCGACCAGACCGTGAAGAAGGTTTCGGGCAGGCACGCCGCCTCGCGCAGGCCCATCCCTTCGGGCACCGGCAGGGCGTGGGCGGCGGGGGTGACGGCGTATTCGGCATAACCGCCGCCGGGCAGCAGGGCGCAGACCGCGTCGCCCACCTGCCAGTCGTGCACCTGCGGCCCCACGGCGGCGACACGGCCCGCCGCCTCGAGGCCCGGCAGGTCGGAGGCGCCGGGCGGCGGCGCGTAGGAGCCGGCGCGCTGCAGGGCGTCGGGCCGGTTCACTCCGGCCCACGCCACGCGGATCAGGATCTCGCCAGCGCCCGGGCGGGGCAGGGCGCGCTCCGCCGGCCGCAGCACCCCGGGCCCGCCGGGCTCGGCGATCTCGACGCAGCGCATGCGGTCGGGCAGGGCGGGCGAATGGGCGGTGTCTGTCATCGGGGCGGCCTCCTTGGTCGGCCCGTTCTCGCCCGCGCGCCCCCCGGGCGCAATCAGCCGGGGGTCGAGCCCGGCCCGGCCGAGAGGTGGCCCGGCAGATCGATCTCGTGGCCCCGCGCAGGCGCGCGCACCCGCCCCGCGAGCCAGATCGGCCCGGCGAAGAGGCGGCGCAGCACCGGGTTGCCCTCGATCCGGCCCTTCACCTTCTCGACCTGCATCACGTCGTCGATGCGGCGGTCGAGGAACTCCCACGTCGCGGCACTCCCCTCGGTCTCGTCGCCCAGCCAGTAGAGCACGGTCGAGGCGTAGACGCCCGAAAGCGTGGTGCGCTTGGTATACCAGTTGATGTCGTCGGAGCTGTCGCCGAGCGCCGTCCAGATCCGGTCGGCCGTCGTCCACAGCGCGCGGGCGCCGTCGGCGGTGTATTGAGGCAGCGCGAAGAGCGATGAGGCGCGGCGCACCACCTCGCGGTCCTCGGCCGCCTCGATGCGAAAGCGGATCGCCGCGGCGATCTTGTCGCGGAAGCGCAGGCTCGCGAGGTTTTCGGAGCGCAGGCGGCGCAGCATCTCGCGGTCGCCCTGCTCATGGAAGGCAAGAGCCAGGTCGACCGGCCCGCGCGGGCAGGCGGCCTCGGCCAGCGCACGGGGAATGCCGGCGTCGCGGCGGGCGGCGCGCAGCGTGGCGTCCGACCAGCCGTCGAAGGGCACATGCATCATCGCGGCCTCCACGAGGCGCCGGCGCGCCTCGTCGATCGACAGGGTGGCGGCCGGATCGTCGGCCGGCGGGCCGGCGGAAATGTCGGTCATCTTTGGTCCCTCTCGCTGTCGTGGGGGCGTATCGCCGCGTCGGAGCGCACACACCCCGCCGGCGCTGGACAAGCTAGGATGCCGTTGATATAGGGCCACCTCCTGCAGATAGATGCAACTCGAACACGAAAGGTGGTGACCTCCACATGCAGGTTTCGGTCCGCGACAACAACGTCGATCAGGCGCTTCGCGCGCTCAAGAAGAAGCTGCAGCGCGAAGGTGTGTTTCGCGAGATGAAGCTGCGCCAGCACTTCGAGAAACCCTCGGAGAAGCGTGCGCGCGAGAAGGCCGAGGCGATTCGCCGGGCCCGCAAGCTCGCGCGGAAGAAGGCGCAGCGCGAAGGCCTCCTCTGAGGCGCCACGCGTGCCGCCCTCGCCCCCGATGGGGCAGGCCCCCGGCGATGCGACACGGCAATGCGAATCGGCACCCCGAGCCACGCGCTGGCCGGGGTGCTTTTCGTTCGATGGGCTGCCGTCGGCGAGCGTCTCGCGCGAGATTGGCCGCCGTCCTTCTCTCCCGGTCGGTCGCAGGGCGTGCTCGCCATGCCTCACCTTGCCCGCGACCTGTGCGGATCACGGTTTCCGGGGCCCGATCGGCCGCTTGGCGCTTGCTGGACCTTGCGGCAGCGTGCTAGCACTTCGTTAACTCGAAGGATGGTCCCATATGATGCGTGCTCTTTTCATTGCTGCTCTCGTGGCTGCAGGTTTTGCTGCGCCGTCCGCTTTCGGTGGAACCGTCGGCAAGACGCTGGCCTACGATTTCATCGCGCCGGCCGGAAGCGAGTGCCGTGCCGAGAACTCGGAAGTCACGTCGCCGCGGGTCTGCGCCGATGTCGAGGACTACCCGAGCCCGGCGGGGATCGGGCCAACCTTGGGCGTTTCCGCCTTTGAGTTCCTGTATTCCAATGGCCTTCCTAGCCTCGAGCCGTCGCTGAACATCGACGCCAACGGTATCGGGATCGGGCCCGACACGCCCTCGGCCCCGCAATTCGGCACTCCGGGGGATTCGCGGGTCGCCGAGAGAAACAGCGTTAACTGGGAGGCGATCAGGCTCGAGTGGGACATGCCCGTGTCGCTCACCCAGCTCACGGTGCGGTCGTCGCCGCAGTCGACCGCGATGCAGTCGATCCAGATCCTGGGCGCCAACCGGCTCCCGATCACTCTGGAACGGTCGTTCCAGAACGGCGTTACCGACACTGACAAGGACTATTTCCACACGATCACCTTTTACACGCCGCTTTACGGCAGCACCTTCTATATTCGTCCGTCGGTGACCGGGCCCGACATCTACGCCGGCTACTGGCTGACCGGTGCCGAGGCCACCGTGGTTCCGGTGCCGCCGGCCCTGCCGCTGTTGGGCGGCGCCATCGCGCTGCTCGCGTGGCGCGCCCGAGCGGCGCGAAAGGCGGCGCCCTCTGCCTGATCCTGCGCCGGGTGGCCTCTCTTGTAGGGGCGGGCGATGCCCGCCCCTTTTCGATTCCGGGCCATGACAGGTGTGCGTGACTCCGCATGTCTTGTGCGGGGCATCCGCATGGACGTTGGACGCGCCGTCTCCCATGTCGGGCCGAAAGGAGATCGCCCGTGTTCGACTCGCCCCTCGCCGACTTCCCCGTCGCCCGCCGCTGGCCGGCGACCGACCCCAGCGTGATCCAGCTCTATTCCTTCCCCACGCCCAACGGCGTGAAGGTCTCGATCGCCCTGGAGGAGCTCGGGCTGCCCTACGAGGCGCACCGCGTCACCCTCGACGACGCCGACGTGAAGAGCGACGCGTTCGTCTCGCTCAACCCCAATGGCAAGATCCCCGCCATCGTCGACCCCGACGGGCCCGGCGGGCAACCGCTCGGCCTTGCCGAGTCGGGCGCGATCCTGCTCTACCTCGCCGAAAAGACGGGGCGGCTGATCGGCGAGACGGCGGCCGACCGCCACCGCATCACGCAGTGGGTGATGTTCCAGATGGGCCATGTCGGCCCGATGTTCGGCCAGCTCGGCTTTTTCGTGAAGTTCAAGGGCGCCGAGGTGCAGGATCCAATCCCGCGCGAGCGCTACATCGGCGAGGCGAGGCGCATCCTCGGCATCCTCGAGGCCGAGCTCGAGGGCAAGGAGTGGATCGTGGGCGACTATTCCATCGCCGACATCGCCATCGCGCCCTGGCTGCGCGGCCTCGACTTCTACGGCGCGCGCGACATGGTGGGCTGGGCCGACCACCCCAACGTGGTCGCCTATCTCGACCGCTTCCTCGCCCGGCCCGCCGTGCAGACGGGGCTGACCATTCCCCCGCGCGAGGCGCCGGATGCGTGACGCCGGGGCGGATCTCGCCCTCGGCACGCGCGACGGCCTGCCCGACGCGCTGCGCGTGCTGCTGGCCGAGTTCCCGCGCGAGGAATGGGAGAAGGCGGGCCTGTCGCCGCTGATCCGCTTCTGGCTCGACCGGCACATGATGTTCCGCAAGCTGACCGTGCGGCTGGCGGCCGACGCCCGCGCCGCGATCGACGGCCGGGCCGACCCCAGGGCGCATGCCGCGGCACTGTCGCGCTTCGGGGGACTGTTCGTGGGCGAATTGCACGGGCACCATCACGTCGAGGACGCGCATTACTTCCCCGTTCTCTCTCGGCACGACGCGCGGCTGGAGACGGGGTTTGGCCTGCTCGACGCCGATCATCATGCTCTCGACGGTCATCTGCACGCCTTCGTGGAGCGCGCCAATGCCGTGCTTCAGGCCGACGCGGTGGCGCGGCACGACGCGACGGGGCGGTTCCTCGACGGGCTCGAGGGTTTCGCGCCGCTGCTCGAGCGGCACCTGACCGACGAAGAGGATCTCGTCGTGCCGGTTCTGCTCAAGTATGGCGAGCGGGGGATGGGGTAGACGCCCGTCCGGACGCGACACGAGAGTGGCGCTGCCCGCCCCGGGGACGTGTGCAGCCTGGCGCACCGACCGCGCGTTGCGAGGGGTCGCCGCCATTGACGTCGGCCCGGCACTCCGCCTCACCTGTGCCCCGACCGGAGAGAGGGCCGCGTGCGGCCCGGCTCTGCCGGTCGATTCCGGATCGAGCGGGGTGACGTGAGGCCCCGCTCATGCGCCCGCGCTCATGCGACCCCGCCGGGCCGCCCCTACTCGGCCGCCTGTGCCGTGCGCTCGGGCAGCTTCCCCGTCAGCACGTAGCGCAAGATGTCGACCACCTGCTCGGGCTCTTCGGCCACGGCGAGGGCGGCGGCGTCGACCTCCTTCAGGGCGTGCTGGTGCTCGGGCGGGTGCAGCACGATCAGCGACTTGCCGAGCGCCGCGGCATAGCCTGCGTCGAACGCCGCGTTCCATTGCTTGTACTTGTCGCCGAAGCGCACCACCACGACGTCGGCCTGCTCGATGCCGCGGCGGGTGCGGATGGCGTTGACCATCGCGCCCTTGTGGTCGTGCCAGTACTTGCTCTCCTCGGTGCCGAGGATCGCCACGCCGCAATCGTCGCTCGCCGCGTGGTCGGTGACCGGCGCGTCGAACGCCACGTCGAGGCCCCTGGCGCCTTCGGTGATGCGTTCGCGCCAGTCGGTGTGGATCTCGCCGGACAGGTAGACCTTGAGGGTCATCGCTCTCTCCCTTTCCTTGATGGCGGTGCACCTAGCACGGGCGCGCCCCAGGGGCGAACCCTCAGCGCTGCCTCAGACGTGCGAGCAGCCGTGCGAAGCCCCCCGGCACCAGCAGCGGCGACAGCGCGAGGCCGGTCAGGAAGCCCGCCACCTCCGCCACCCAGACGTTGCCCACCGTGAACAACAGGCCGAAGACCAGCTGGATGCCCATGAGGAAGCCGATCAGCGTGAAGGCGCGGAACTGGTTGGCCCCCACCGCGCCGTAGCCCACCCACAGGATGAAGGTGTAGCCGCCGATCAGCCCGAACGCGCCGGGAAAGCCGCCCGCCAGCGGGCGCGGATCGTTCAGCAGGATCGCGTAGACGAGCGCCCCCACGATGGATGCCGCGAAGAAGATGGTCGCCACCGCCGCGCTCGAGATCACCTCGCCCACCATCTTGCCGAGCGCCAGCACGAAGACGACGACGAAGATCATCTGCGTGAAGCTGACATGCACGAAGGGGTAGGTGACGAACCGCATCACGTGCTCCAGCGGCCAGCGCCCCGTCTCGACCATCCAGCCGAACAGTTCGCCCGAGAAGGCGAAGCGCTGCAGTGCGAAGATGCGCCAATCCTCGCCGCCGCGCGTGCCGCCGATCAGGCCCGACTTGGCCAGCATGAACAGCACCTCGACACCGAAGATCGCGCCCGCGAGCGCCACCACCACGGGCGGCAGGGCGTTGAAGGGCGAGGCGTGGGGCGCGTCGGACATGGGGCCTCCGGTTGACGGGGTGCGGGGGCGGGGATAAGCGAGCGCGGCCCCGATGGCCAGAACCGGAGGCGCGCATGCCCGACACGACATCGCTGCAGGACGATCCGATCCAGCCCGATCTCTCGCGCTTCACGCAGCGGGTGTTCTCCGGCATCCAGCCCACCGGACACCTGCACCTGGGCAACTACCTCGGCGCGATGAAGCGCTTCGTCGACATGCAGAACGCGGGCGGGTTCGAGACCGTCTACTGCATGGTCGACCTGCACGCGATCACGGTCTGGCAGGAGCCCGAGGAGTTGCGCAAGGCGACCCGCGAGCTGGCGGCAGGCTTCATCGCCAGCGGCATCGACCCCGCCCGCTCGATCCTGTTCAACCAGTCGCAGGTGCCAGAGCACGCGCAACTGGCGTGGATCTTCAACTGCGTCGCCCGGATGGGCTGGATGAAGCGGATGACGCAGTTCAAGGACAAGGCGGGCAAGCACGCCGAGCAGGCGTCGCTTGGCCTGTTCGCCTACCCGGCGCTCATGGCGGCCGACATTCTTGTATACCACGCCACCCATGTGCCGGTGGGCGAGGATCAGAAGCAGCACCTGGAGCTGACGCGCGACATCGCGGCGAAGTTCAACCACGATTACGGGGTCGACTTCTTCCCACTGACCGAGCCTGTGATCGAGGGGGCGGCGACGCGGGTGATGAGCCTGCGAGACGGCACGCGGAAGATGTCGAAATCCGATGCATCGGACATGACCCGCATCAACCTGACCGACGACGCCGACGCCATCGCGCAGAAGATCCGCAAGGCGCGGACCGACCCCGAGCCGCTGCCAGAGGTGCCCGAGGGTCTGGAGGAGCGGGCCGAGGCGAGGAACCTCGTCAACATCTACGCTGCCCTGGCCGACGTGAGCGTCGCCGAGGTGATGGCCGAGCATGGCGGCAAGCCGTTCTCCGAGTTCAAGCCGGCTCTGGCCGACCTCGCCGTGGCGCATCTCTCGCCCATCTCCTCCGAGATGTCGCGGCTGATGCAGGACCCCGCCGAGATCGACCGCATCCTCGCCGGCGGCGCCGACCGCGCCAGAGAGATCGCGGCGCCCATCCTGCGCCGCACCTACGAGATCGTCGGCATGGTCGGCAATAGCGGCGGCTGACCCATTCGTCGTACGACACGCAGCTCTACGGCGATCAGGCGGCCTTCCTCGCCTCGCAGGGCTACCACCACCACCTCGGCCTCGACACATGGGCGTCGCGCGGCGCCACGCCCGCGCCAAGGGGCCATGCGGGTCTCTACCACACGGCCTTCCTCTACCCCGACCGGCCGAGCCTCGGCGCAGCGATCCGCCGGGTGCTCGATGCCGGTGTCGAGCTGACCGGCGCGGCCGATCACGACGTGTCAGAGGCGATGTATTTCGACGACCCCGATGGCACCGGCGTGGAGCTCTACCGCGACCGGGCGCCAGAGGACTGGCCGCGCGACGCGCAGGGCCACCTCGCCATGGGCAACGATCCTCTCGACGTCGCCGCGCTGCTGGCCGAGGCGCACGGACGGGGGCTGGACCCTCTCGGCGCTCGAGCCTAGGCTTGCGCTCCGCACAAGGGAGGCGCCGATGGCCGCGGGAACCGATATCCGAACCTATTTCGAGGGCCGCTGGCACGAGGGCGACGTGCCCGTCATGCGCGCGGGTGACCACGGCGCGTGGCTCGGCACCACCGTCTTCGACGGCGCCCGCTACGTCGACGGCATCGCC
Source organism: Rhodobacteraceae bacterium HLUCCA09 (assembly GCA_001314685.1). Lineage (GTDB taxonomy): Bacteria > Pseudomonadota > Alphaproteobacteria > Rhodobacterales > Rhodobacteraceae > HLUCCA09. The sequence continues at coordinate 55,761 of LJNT01000140.1, read as the reverse complement.
CCCGACCTCGACCTGCATTGCGCCCGCGTCAACCGCTCGGCCGAGGCGCTGATGATCGCGCCGAACGTGGGCACCGACGAGATGGTGAACATCGTCTGGGAGGGGCTGAACCTCTACCCGAAGGATGCCGCCATCTACATCCGCCCGATGTACTGGGCGCTCGATTCGGAGTATCTCGGCGTCCTGCCCAAGCAGGGGCCGACCGGCTTTGCCATCTGCCTCGAGGCGGTGCCGATGCCCGCGCCCGACGCGGCCACCACGCTGACCACCACGCAGTTCCGCCGCCCCGTGCTGGCCGACAACGTGTGCAACGCCAAGGCCGGTTGCCTCTACCCCAACAACGCGCGCATGCTGGCCGAGGCGCGCGCCCGGGGCTACGGCAACGCGCTGGTGGCCGACGCGATGGGCAACGTGGCCGAGACCGCTACCGCCAACGTCTTCATGGTGCGCGACGGGGTGGTGTTCACCCCGATTCCCAACGGCACCTTCCTCGCAGGGATCACCCGCGCCCGCCACATCGCCAATTTGCGCGCCGACGGGGTGGAGGTGGTCGAGGGCGTGCTCGCCTTCGACGATTTCCGACAGGCCGACGAGGTGTTCCTCACAGGGAACCTCTCGAAGGTGACGCCGGTGACGGAGTTCGACGGCACGACCTACCCGCTCGGCCCCGTGGCGAAGCGTGCGCGCGACCTCTACTGGGACTGGGCGCACAGCACCGCCGCGGCGGCCTGAGCTGCGGCCTTCGGAGAGGATTGCCGCGCGCGCGCCTGGCAGGGCATACTCGCGCGTCAGGGAGGGTCGCCGATGCGCAAGTTTCTCGTCGTTCTTGACGACAGCCGCGAATGCCTCAACGCGATGCGCTTCGCGGCGATGCGGGCGTCGCGCACCGGCGGCGGGGTCGAGATCCTCGCCGTCATCCCGCCCGACGAGTTCCAGCACTGGATCGGGGTGGGCGACGTGATGCGCGCCGAGGCGCGCGAGCGGATCGAGGCGCATTTCGAGGTCTTCGCCAAGTGGATGCGCGACCGGCAGGGCGTCGACCCCAACCTCGTGATCCGCGAGGGAGAGCCGGTGCCCGAGATCCTCGACCTCATCCGCGAAGACCCCGAGATCGGCATTCTGGTGCTCGGCGCGGGTTCGGGCAAGGGCGGGCCGGGGCCGCTGGTAACGCAGCTCACCAAGGCGTCGGGCACGCTGCCGGTGCCCATCACCATCGTGCCGGGCGAGATGTCGAAGGAGCGGCTGGAAGCGATCACCTGACCGCGATCTGGATTTAGAACGATTCCAGAAAACTTGACCCGGGCCGCCCGACCGGGCATATGACTGGAACACTCAGGAAAGGGATGCCCATGTTCATCCAGACCGAATCCACGCCCAACCCGGCGACGCTGAAGTTCCTGCCCGGCCAGACCGTGCTCGAGGCGGGCACCGCCGACTTTCCCACGCCCGACGCCGCCGGCAAGTCGCCGCTCGCGCAGCGCATCTTCGGCGTCGAGGGTGTGACGGGCGTCTTCTTCGGCACCGACTTCGTGACCGTGACCAAGGCCGAGGGGGTGGAGTGGGAGCACGTCAAGCCCGCCATCCTCGGTGCAATCATGGAGCACTACCAGTCGGGCGCTCCGGTGCTCGACGAAGGCGGCGCGCCCGCGGGCGATGGCCACGCCGTCCACGAGGGCGAGGACGGCGAGATCGTCGAGCAGATCAAGGTGCTGCTCGACAGCCGCGTGCGTCCGGCCGTCGCGCAGGACGGCGGTGACATCACGTTCCACGGCTTCGACCGCGGCGTCGTCTACCTGCACATGCAGGGGGCCTGCGCGGGCTGTCCCTCGTCGACGCTGACACTGAAGATGGGCATCGAGAACCTGCTGCGGCATTACATTCCCGAGGTGACCGAGGTGCGGCCGGTTGGGCTCTGACGCACTCTTCCTTGTCTTCGACACGTCGGCCGCGCATTGCGCGGCCGCTGTCGTTCGGGACGACGCGATCCTGGCCGAGGCGGTGGAGCCCATGGCGCGCGGCCAGGCAGAGGCGCTGGTGCCGCTGCTCCAGCGCATCATGGCCGAATCGGGGCACGACCTGACGGATCTGACCGCGCTGGGCGTCGGCATCGGCCCGGGCAACTTCACCGGCACGCGCATCGCGGTGGCCACCGCGCGCGGTCTGGCACTGGCGCTCGGCCGGCCCGCCATCGGCGTCTCGACCTTCGACCTGATGCGCGATCCGTCCGGTCTCGGGGCGGACGCGGCCGAGCTCATCAGCGTTCCCGCCCCGCGCGAGATGGCCTATGTCTGCCAGTATCGCCACGGCACGCCGCACGCGGCGCCGCGCCTGATCGACCCGGCCGAACCGCCCGAGGATCTGCGCCTGCCTGCCGACATGCACATCATCGGCCACCGCGCGGCCGAGATCGCACGCGCCTTCGGCGCCGGCCACCGAGAGACCGCGCTCGAGGATCTTCCGCGGCGGCTGGGGAGGGTGACTGAATGGAAGCGGCGCAACCGGATCGACACCGGCCGCCGCCCCGCGCCGCTCTATGTCCGGCCGCCCGACGCCGCTCCGCCGGCCGACCCGCCGCCGGCCCTGCTGCCATGACGTGCCCGCTGCCATGACGCCCGAGGCGCGCGCCGCGATCCACGCTGCCAGCTTCGAGCGTGAGAGGGCGTGGTCGGCACGGGAATTCGCCGCGCTCCTCGGCGACCCGCACGTCTTCGCAGTCGACGCGGCGGAGGGCGGCGCCGGCTTCGCGCTCGGCCGCGCGGTCGCCGGCGAGGCGGAGCTGCTGACGCTGGCGGTCGCGCCCCCGGCCCGACGCAAGGGGCACGGCCGGGCGCTGGTCGCCGCATTCGAGGAGGGCGCGCGCGAGCGGGGGGCGTCCGAGGCGTTCCTCGAGGTTGCCGCCGACAACGCCGCCGCCGTCGCGCTCTACACCGCTGCCGGTTACGGCGAGCGCGGGCGGCGGCCCGGCTACTACGCACGCCCCGAAACGACGGTCGACGCGCTGCTGATGGGGCGTGCGCTGGCGTGAGCCGTCCCGTTCCTGCCGGGGAAGCGGGCAGACGCCTTGCGCGCAAGCGGCACGCGGTAAAAAGCGGTTGACCGGGTTAGGCGCGTGCGGCCTTATCCCTTCGCGATCCGGAAAGAGATCCTTACCTATTCCGGCAGGCGCCGTGCGCGGCGCCTCGCCACCAACGGGGAGACTGGAAATGACCTTGATGCGGACCCTTCTCGGCGCCGCCGCGGCGACGGCCCTGACCGCCGGCGCCGCGCTGGCCGAGCCGGCCCTGATCTACGACCTCGGCGGCAAGTTCGACAAGTCGTTCAACGAGGCGGCCTACAACGGCGCGGTGCGCTGGGCCGAGGAGACGGGCGGTGAGTTCCGCGACATCGAGCTGCAGTCGGAGGCCCAGCGCGAGCAGGCGCTGCGCCGCTTCGCCGAGGCCGGCTTCAACCCCGTCGTCACCACCGGCTTCTCGATGGCCACGCCCATCGCCGAGGTCGCTCCCGATTATCCCGACACCAAGTTCGTCACGATCGATGGCTTCGTCGACCCCGAAACCCACCCCAACGTGCTGTCGGTCCTCTTCTCCGAGCACGAGGGCAGCTACCTCGTGGGCATGCTCGCGGCGATGGCCACCGAGAGCGACACGGTCGGCTTCGTCGGCGGCATGGACATCCCGCTGATCCGCAAGTTCGCCTGCGGCTACGCGCAAGGCGTCAAGGCGGTGAACCCCGATGCCGAGATCATCGCCAACATGACCGGCACGACGCCGGCGGCGTGGAACGACCCCGTGAAGGGCTCGGAGCTCGCCCAGGCGCAGATCAGCCAGGGCGCCGACGTGATCTTCGCCGCCGCGGGCGGCACGGGCCTCGGCGTGCTGCAGACGGCGGCCGACCAGGGCGTGTTCTCGATCGGCGTCGACAGCAACCAGAACTACCTCCACCCGGGCTCGGTGCTGACTTCGATGCTCAAGCGTGTCGACGTCGCCGTCTACAACGCGATGGAGGCGGGCGCCGACCTCGAGACCGGCGTGCAGGTGCTGGGCCTCGCCGAAGAGGGCGTGGGCTATGCCGTCGACGAGCACAACGCCGAGCTGATCGGCGAGGACATGGCCGGCGCGGTCGAGGAGGCCCGGCAGGCCATCATCGACGGCGAGATCACCGTCCACGACTATTCGACCGACGACAGCTGCCCTGCGCTGACCTTCTGAGGCCGGCACGAGCGGAGCGGCCGGGGGGCCGTCTGCCCCCCGGACCCCCCGAGGATATTTCCAGCAAGAAGAAGGGGCGGGGCCCGACTTTGCCCCCAGACCGGATGGACCCGATGCCCGAGGACGCCGCCGCCCCGCCCGCGATCGAGCTGAAGGGCATCTCGAAGGCCTTCGGGCCGGTGCAGGCGAACAAGGACATCTCGATCCGCGTGCAGCGAGGCACGATCCACGGGATCGTGGGCGAGAACGGCGCCGGCAAGTCGACGCTGATGTCGATCCTCTACGGCTTCTACAGGGCCGATGCGGGCGAGATCTTCATCGGCGGGGCGAGGACAGAGATCCCAGACAGCCAGGCGGCGATCGCGGCAGGAATCGGCATGGTTTTTCAGCATTTCAAGCTGGTCGAGACCTTTACCGTTCTCGAGAACGTGGTGCTCGGCGCCGAGGATGGGCAGCTGCTCAGGCCCTCGCTCGGCAAGGCACGGAGGATCCTGACCGAGCTTGCGCGGGACTACGAGCTGCAGGTGAACCCCGACGCCCTGATCGGCGAGATCGGGGTGGGGATGCAGCAGCGCGTGGAGATCCTCAAGGCGCTCTACCGGCAGGCCGACATCCTGATCCTCGACGAGCCTACGGGCGTGCTGACGCCGGCCGAGGCCGACCATCTGTTCCGTATTCTCAAGGGGCTGCGCGACGAGGGCAAGACGATCGTTCTGATCACCCACAAGCTGCGCGAGATCATGGAGATCACCGACGAGGTGTCGGTCATGCGGCGCGGCGAGATGGTGGCGACGCTGCCCACGGCCGACACGAACCCCGAGCGGCTGGCCGAGCTGATGGTGGGGCGCAAGGTGCTGTTGCGCGTGAACAAGACGCCGGCGCAGCCGGGGCGCACGGTGCTCGAGGTCGAGAACCTGAAGGTGGTCGACGAGCAGGGGGTGGAGCGGCTGCGCGGCGTGTCGTTCGGGGTGCGGGCGGGCGAGATCCTCGGGCTGGCGGGCGTCGCGGGCAACGGGCAGTCGGAGCTGCTCGACGTGCTGGGGGGCATAAGGGTGGCCAGCGGTACGGTCCGGCTGAACGGGCAGGAGATCGACCTGTCGGGCAAGTATTCCGACGGACGGTCGCGGCGGGAGCGCGGCATCGCCCATGTGCCCGAGGACCGGCAGCGCCTCGGCCTGATCATGGATTTCATGGCGTGGGAGAACATGGCACTCGGCTACGCGCGCGGCGGCGCGGCGGGCGAGGGCCTGTTGATGGACAACGGCGCCCTGATCGCCGAGACGGCGGCCAGGATGGAGCGGTTCGACGTGCGCCCACCCAATCCGCGCCTGACCGCCAAGAGCTTTTCGGGGGGGAACCAGCAGAAGATCGTGCTGGCCCGAGAGATCGAGCAGGACCCGGAGCTGCTGCTGGTGGGCCAGCCGACGCGGGGCGTGGACATCGGCGCCATCGAGTTCATCCACCAGCGCATCATCGACCTGCGGGACTCGGGCAAGGCGATTCTGCTGGTGTCGGTGGAGCTCGACGAGATCATGGGGATGTCCGACCGGATCGCGGTGATGTTCGACGGGCGCATCATGGGCGAGCGCCTGCCGGCCGAGACGACCGAGGCGGAGCTCGGCCTCTTGATGGCGGGGCTGGAGAGTGCGCCCGAGGACCGGCCCCTGCACGAGGCGGTCGAGGAGCAGCTGGCCGCGCAGGCCGGGGAGGTGCGCTGAGATGGAGCGGATGCCGCGCTGGGCCGACGTCTTGCTCGTGCCGCTGATCAGCGTGACGATAGCCTTCGCCATCTCTGCGGGCGTCATCTGGGCGATCGGGCAGGACCCGGTGGAGGCCGTCAAGCTGATGGTGTCGGGCGCGTTCGGGTCGACCTATGGCTGGGGCTACACGCTCTACTACGCCACGAATTTCATGTTCACGGGCCTCGCCTTCGCCGTGGCGTTCCATGCCCGTCTGTTCAACATCGGGGCCGAGGGGCAGGCGACGGTGGGGGGGCTGGGCGTGGCGCTCGTGTGCCTGTCGCTGCCCTGGCCGCACTGGACGGTGGCGCTGCCGGTGGCGATGCTGGGCGGCGCGCTCTTCGGGGCGCTCTGGGCGCTGATCCCGGCGTATCTGCAGGCGAAACGCGGCAGCCACATCGTGATCACCACGATCATGTTCAACTTCATCGCCGCGGCGCTGCTCAACTACATGCTGGTCAACGTGCTGAAGCCTGCGGGCGAGATGGAGCCGGCGTCGGCCTCCTTCCCCGAGGGCGCGCACCTGCCGACGCTGCACCAGATCCTCGCGCCGTTCGGAATCGAATTTTCCAGCGCGGCGCCGGTGAACATCACTTTGTTCCTCGCGCTCTTCGCCTGCGTCGCTGTCTGGGTGCTGATGTGGCGCACGCGACTGGGCTACGAGATCCGCGCTCTGGGGCATTCGGAATCGGCGGCCGTCTATGCCGGCATCTCGCCGGTGAAGATCGTCGTGGTGGCGATGCTGATCTCGGGCGGTCTGTCGGGTCTGATGGCGATCAACAACGTGATGGGCGAGGCCGAGCGGTTGGTGCTGAACTCGGTCGAGGGCGCGGGCTTCATCGGCATCGCGGTGGCGCTGATGGGGCGCAATCACCCGTTCGGCGTGGCGCTCGCGGCGATCCTGTTCGGTTTCCTCTACCAGGGGGGCGCCGAGATCGCGCTGTGGATGTCGATCCCGCGCGAGCTGGTGGTGGTGATCCAGGCGCTGGTGATCCTGTTCACCGGCGCGCTCGACAACATGGTACGGATGCCGATCGAGAGCGCGTTCATGGCCGCGCGGCGGCGGCGCAAGCGGCGCGAGGCGACGCAGGCCCGCCAGCCGAGCCCGGGGGAGTGAGATGGATTTCCTGACGCTCGTCCAGATCCTCGACTCGACGCTCCGCCTCGCCACGCCGCTCCTGCTCGCCTGCCTCGCCGGGCTGTTTTCCGAACGGTCCGGGATCTTCGACATCGGGCTCGAGGGCAAGATGCTGATCGCGGCCTTCGCCTCGGCCGCCTTCGCCTTCGTCTCGGGCTCGGTCTGGATCGGGCTGCTGGCGGGGATCGTGGCGTCGATGCTGCTGTCGGTCGTCCACGGGCTGGCTTCGATCACGTTCCGCGGCAACCAGCTCATCTCGGGCGTGGCGATCAACTTTCTCGCCGCGGGACTGACGGTGGTGATCGCGCAGAGCTGGTTCGCGCAGGGCGGGCGGACGCCCTCGCTGTCGGGCGACGCGCGCTTTGCGGGGTGGGAGCTGCCCTTCGCCATCGGGCCCTCCGACGCGGCGGCGGCTGGCCGGCCGCTGTCGGAACTGATCGCGCAGGCGGGGCCGGTGCAGCAGGTCTGGTCGGAGCTGATCTCGGGGCACTCGATCCTCGTCTATGTGGCGCTGGTCGCGGTGCCGGCGACGTGGTGGGTGCTCTACCGCACCCGCTTCGGCCTGCGCCTGCGGGCGGTGGGCGAAAACCCCGAGGCGGTCGACACCGCCGGCATCAGCGTGATCGGGCTGCGCTATGCGGCGGTGGTCATCTGCGGGGTGCTGTGCGGCCTCGCGGGCGCCTATCTCGCCACCGCGTTGCAGGCGGGCTTCGTCAAGGACATGACGGCGGGGCGCGGCTACATCGCTCTCGCCGCGCTGATCTTTTCCAAGTGGCGGCCGTGGTACGCGCTCGGGGCGTGCCTGCTCTTCGGCCTCCTGCAGGCGGTGGCCCTGCGCTACCAGGGAGTGCGCCTCGGCGAGATCACGATCCCGGTGCAGGTGATGGAGTCGCTGCCCTACGTGCTGACCGTCATCATCCTCGCGGGCTTCGTCGGGCGGGCGATCCCGCCCAAGGCCGGCGGCGCACCCTACGTGAAGGAGCGCTGAAGGCCCTGCCAGCGACGAAGCGGCGCGCCTTCGGCGCATTCGTTGCGCGCCCTTCGGGCGGTGTGGGGGGCGCTGCCCCCGGTCGCCCGAGGCGACCTGCCCCCGGGATATTTCCGGCAAGAAGAAGCGCGGGCGAGCGGAGCGACGGGGCCGCAGTCGCAGAGCGTCCGGCGGCGTGACAGATACCGCGTTGCCCGCGGGGCGGGTGCGCGATTATGTGGGGTATGCTCGTTTACCTTCCCATCGCCGAGGTCTCGGTCAACGCGTTCCTGCTGCTCGGCCTCGGGGGGGCCGTGGGCGTGCTGTCGGGGATGTTCGGGGTGGGCGGCGGCTTCCTGATGACGCCGCTGCTGTTCTTCATCGGCATCCCGCCCGCCGTCGCCGTGGCGACCGAGGCGAACCAGATCGTCGCCTCGTCCTTTTCCGGCGTTCTCGCCCATCTGCGGCGCAAGACGGTCGACCTCAAGATGGGCACGGTGCTGCTGGTCGGCGGCCTGGTCGGCGCGGGGCTCGGGATCCTGCTGTTCAATTTCCTCAAGGCGCAGGGTCAGGTCGATCTGCTGGTGCGGCTCTGCTACGTCGTCTTCCTGGGGGTGATCGGGGCACTGATGTTCGTCGAGTCGCTGGGCGCGATTCGCAGAACCCGGGCGGCCAGGGAGGGCGGGGCACCGCCGCCCGCCCGCAAGCCGCGTCGCGGCCGCGGCTGGGTGGCGGCGCTGCCGTTCAAGATGCGGTTCCGCACCTCGGGCCTCTACATCTCGGTGATCCCGCCGCTCCTGGTGGGTGTCTCGGTCGGCGTGCTCGCGGCGATCATGGGGGTGGGCGGCGGCTTCATCATGGTGCCGGCGATGATCTACCTGCTGGGCATGCCGACCAAGGTGGTCGTGGGTACCTCGCTCTTCCAGATCATCTTCGTCACCGCGTTCACCACGCTCCTGCACGCCACGACGAACTACACCGTCGACATGATGCTGGCGGTGCTGTTGCTGATCGGGGGCGTGGTCGGCGCCCAGATCGGCACCCAGCTCGGCACGAAGCTGAAGGCCGAGCAACTGCGCATCCTGCTCGCGCTCATGGTTCTGGCGGTCTGCGGCAAGCTCGCCTTCGACCTGCTGGTGCAGCCGGCCGAACTCTATTCCATCGCCGATCCCGGGGGGCATTGATGCGCGCGGTTCTTCTCGCGCTCGCGCTCGCGCTCGTGCTGCCACCGCTCGACGCGGCCGCACAGCGCATCGTCGCGGATCTCAGCCAGGAGCGGGTGGCGATCGACGCGCGATTCGAGGGATCGGAGCTCGTCGTCTTCGGCGCGATCAAGCCCGAGCCGGGGGTGGCGCATGCGCCGGTCGAGGTGATCGTCACCGTCTCGGGCCCGTTGCGCCCGGTGACGGTGCGGCGCAAGTCACGGGTGGCGGGCATCTGGGTGAACACGGAGGGCGTGGCGATCGACGCCGCGCCCACGCTCTACAAGGTGGCCACGTCGGCGCCGCTGTCGGAGGTGCTGACGGCGGTGGAGGACCTCCGCCGATCGATCACGCCGGAGCGCAGGATCCGGGCGGTCGACGCGCGCGAGGCGGGCAGCGAGGCGACCGACGATTTCATCGCCGGGCTGATCCGCATCCGCGAGAGGCAGGGCCTCTATGCCGTGCAGGAGGGGGCGGTGCAGCTGACCGATCAGGCTCTCTTTTCGGTCAATCTCGCGCTGCCGGCAAACCTCGTGGAGGGGCAGTATACCGCGCAAGTCTACCTGACGCGCGAAGGAGAGGTCGTGGCCGACTTCACGCGCACGATCGACGTGCGCAAGGTGGGGCTGGAGCGGTGGATCTACACGCTCGCCCACCAGCGCCCCCTGGTCTACGGGCTGGTATCGATCGCCATCGCCATCGCGGCCGGGTGGGGGGCGTCGGCCCTGTTTCGCTGGGTGCGCGGCTGAGGGATCAGCCGCCCGGGCCTGCGTCCAGGCAGCGAGCAGGGCCGGGCGGCCCCTCCCCCATCGCCGCGTTGAGGTCGCGCAGGGCGGTGCGCAGCCCTTCCTCGAGCACCGGGTGATAGAGCGGGCGATCGAGCATCTCGGCCACGGTGAGCCCCGAGGCGAGCGCCCAGGCGAGCAGGTGGGCGAGGTGTTCGGCGCCCGGCCCCACCATCTCGGCGCCGAGGAAGCGGCCCGTGCGCGGATCGCCGTAGAGATGGGTCAGCCCGCGGTTGGCCCCGATCACGCGCGCGCGCCCCTGGTCGGCCCAGTCGACGGCGCCCACGGCATAGGCGGCCCCCGCCGCATCGAGCGCGGCGCGCGTCTCGCCGACCAGCGCGATCTGCGGGTCGGTGAACAGGATCGTCAGCGCCGGCGGCCGCGCGAAGCGGCGGATGTCGGGGAAGCGCGCCGCGTTCACCCCCGCCACGCGACCCTCGTGCGCCGCGACGTGCAGGAGCGGCTCCTCCGAGGTCGCATCGCCGGCGAGGAAGATCGGGCTGTCGCCGCAGCGCGCCGTGCCGGGGTCGTGCAGCGGCACGCCCGCCCCGTCGCGCGCGAGCGTCGTGTGCTCGAGCCCGAGATCGCCGAGGTTCGGCTGTCGCCCGGTGGCGGCAAGGAGGTGGTCGAACGCCTCCGATTGCCCGCCGAGCGTGACCGTGACGCCGGCGTCGGCCGCCTGCGGTGTCGCGTCGGCGTCGGGGTGGAAGGTCAGTTCGCGGCCGAATATGGCCGCGGCGCGCTCGCGCACGTCGGGGTCGGTGAGGGGGCCGACATGGCCGCCCTTGCCGTAGAGCGCCACGCGCACGCCGAGGCGGTGGAGCGCCTGCCCCAGTTCGAGCCCGATCCCGCCCGCGCCGAAAACGGCGACCGACCCGGGCAGATCATCCCACGCGAAGACGTCGTCGCTTGTCATCAGCCGGTCGCCGAGGCCGTCGAAGATCTGCGGCAGGTGGGTATGCGCGCCGGTGGCGATCACCACCCGGTCCGCCTCGACCGTGCCTCCGTCGTCGAGCTCGAGCACCGTGTCGGAGCGGAAGCGGGCGTGCGCCGCGATCTTCTGCGCAGCGGGCCAGCCCTGCACCGCCTCGAGGACATGGCCCACGAAGCGGTCGCGTTCTGCGCGCACCCGCTCCATCACCGCGCGGCCGTCGATCTCCGGTGCGCCGCAGCCGACGCCGAAGCCGGGCGCCTGCCGGACGGATTGCGCGGCGTCTGCGGCGGCGATCAGGAGCTTGGAGGGCATGCAGCCGACGCGGGCGCAGGTGGTGCCCCAGCGGTCGCCCTCGATGAGCGCCACGTCGCCCGTGATCGCGCGCGCCTCGCGGAAGGCGCGCATCCCCGCGGTGCCTGCGCCGACGACTGCCACGTCCACCTGCCTGTTGTCGGCCATGTCGCGCACGCCTCCATCCCCCGTGCCCCGCCGAGCGGCGCAATGCACGAGGGTCACGCGCGCGCGGGCGGGAAGTTCCCTCACCTAGGAGCGGCGCGACGCCACGGGAACGCGACGGAGGCGCGGAAGCACGGACCCGGCGAAGGACGGAACCGGCGAAGAACGGGCGCACGATTCGCCCCGATGCGCGTCAGGCCGAGCGGCTCAGCCGCTCTTCCAGCACCTCGAAGGGGACCGAGGGGTCATCCTTCGCGCCGCGGATCACCAGCGATGTCTTGACGCTCGCCACGTGCTCGGCCGCCGTCAACTGCTCGGTCAGGAAGCTCTGGAAGGTCGACAGGTCTGGCGCCACGCATTTGAGGATGAAGTCGATCTCGCCATTCAGCATGTGGCACTCGCGCACGAGCGGCCACTCGCGGCATCGCGCCTCGAAGCCCGACAGCGCCGCCTCGGACTGGTTGTCGAGCCCCACCATGGCGAAGACCTGCACCTCGAACCCCAGCGCGCGGGGATCGACGTCGGCGTGATAGCCGCGGATGAAGCCGGCCTCCTCGAGCGTGCGGACGCGCCGCAGGCAGGGCGGGGCCGAGATGCCGACGCGCCGGGCGAGTTCGACGTTGGTCATCCGGCCGTCGGCCTGAAGCTCCGCCAGGATCTGGCGGTCGATCGCGTCGAGCCTCGATGCCGGCATGCGCTCCGTCTCCTTGGGAAATGCCTTGCGTTTGCGGTTATGTATGCCGTCGTGCGCCGGGGCGCAACTTTCTTTCGCCCGTGCGCAAGATTTGAAAGGCCTCTCTCGGTGCGCTTTGCCGCCTTTCGCGCCGCCTCTGCCGCGCCTATATGCGGGTGTTGCAGCACCGTCCACCGCCAGACCGGGAGGTTCCCATGAGCGAGACCCGCCACTCCAAGGTTTTGATCGTCGGTTCCGGGCCCGCGGGCTACACCGCCGCGGTCTACGCCGCGCGCGCGATGCTCGAGCCCGTTCTGGTGCAGGGCATCCAGCCCGGCGGGCAGCTCACGATCACCACCGAGGTCGAGAACTGGCCGGGCGACACGATGGTGCAGGGCCCCGACCTGATGGTGCGGATGGAGGCGCATGCCCGCGAGGTCGGCACCGAGATCGTGCAGGATCACATCCTGCAGATCGACCTGTCGCGGCGGCCGTTCACCGCGACCGGCGACAGCGGCACGACCTACACCGCCGACGCGGTGATCCTCGCCACCGGCGCGCAGGCCAAGTGGCTGGGCCTTCCCTCGGAGGAGAAGTTCAAGGGCTTCGGCGTGTCGGCCTGCGCCACCTGCGACGGCTTCTTCTACCGCGGCAAGGAAGTGGTCGTCGTCGGCGGCGGCAACACCGCCGTCGAAGAGGCGCTGTTTCTAACCAACTTCGCAAGCAAGGTGACGCTGGTGCACCGCCGCGACGCACTGCGCGCCGAGAAGATCCTGCAGCATCGCCTGTTCAGGAATCCCAAGGTCGAGGTGCTGTGGGATCACGAGATCGACTCGGTCGTCGGCACCGAGAACCCTCTCGGCGTCGAAGGGGTGCGCGCGAAACACGTGGCGACCGGCGAGATCACCGAGATCCCCTGTGCCGGCTTCTTCGTGGCCATCGGCCATGCGCCCGCCTCGGAACTGGTGGCAGACCAGCTCGAGACGCATCACGGCGGTTACGTCGTCACGAAGCCGGACTCGACGGCCACGTCCATTCCCGGCGTCTTTGCCGCCGGTGACCTGACCGACCACATCTACCGCCAGGCGGTGACGTCGGCCGGCATGGGCTGCATGGCCGCTCTCGAGGCCGAGAAGTTTCTCGCCGAGATGGAGGAAGTCGAGCCCCGCGACACCACCCTGCCCCTTGGCCACGGCGC
>LJNT01000140.1:11803-42442 GCA_001314685.1 Rhodobacteraceae bacterium HLUCCA09 | reverse complement strand
GAGTGAGGGGCGCATACCGGGCTCGCCGCCTTGCGGGTGCGTCCGCTCTAACGGAGCATTCACCTTTCGCGTGCTAGGCGCGTCCCGGGTGTGGCGAAGCCGCATCCGGGGCGGCAGATCGGGTTTCGCGCCTTGAAACCGCCCGCAAGTGAGGATTAGAGGCGCGCGTCGGCCCGGCCAGGGTAGGGAGTCGGCAGATGTGACGCCCCCGACGAAGCAGAATGCCGTCAGCAGAAAGCCGAGACACGCCCATGTCGATCGCCAATCTCGCTCCGATCCCGGAGCTTTTTGTCTCGCAGGAGAGCGCGCAGAAGCTCCGCATCGAGGCCGGTGACCTCGCGAGCTGGGATCTGACGCCTCGCCAGATCTGCGACATCGAGCTCCTGATGAACGGTGGCTTCGCGCCGCTCAAGGGCTTCCTCGGGCGCGACGACTACGACAGCGTGGTCGAGCGGATGCGTCTGGCCGACGGCACGCTCTGGCCCATGCCGATCACGCTCGACGTCTCGGAAAAGTTCGCCGGGCAGGTCGAACCGGGGCAGGACATCGCCCTGCGCGACCCGGAGGGGGTGATCCTCGCCATCCTCTCGGTCACCGACAAGTGGACGCCCGACAAGAAGCGCGAGGCGCAGAAGGTATTCGGCGCCGACGACGCGGCGCATCCGGCGGTCCACTACCTGCACAACATCGCCGGGCCGGTCTATCTGGGCGGCGCAATCACGGGCCTCCAGCCGCCCGTGCATTACGATTTCCGCGCCCGCCGCGACACGCCGAACGAGTTGCGCGCGCTCTTCCGCAAGCTCGGCTGGCGCCGGATCGTGGCGTTCCAGACGCGCAACCCCCTCCACCGCGCGCACCAGGAGCTGACGTTCCGCGCCGCGAAGGAGAGCCAGGCCAACCTGCTGATCCATCCGGTGGTCGGCATGACGAAGCCGGGCGACATCGACCATTTCACGCGGGTGCGCTGCTACGAGGCGGTGCTCGACCAATACCCCTCGTCGACCACCACGATGAGCCTTCTGCACCTCGCCATGCGCATGGCGGGTCCGCGCGAAGCGGTGTGGCACGGCCTGATCCGCCGCAACCATGGGGTGACGCACTTCATCGTCGGGCGCGACCATGCCGGCCCGGGCAAGAACAGCCAGGGCGAGGACTTCTACGGCCCCTACGATGCGCAGGAGCTCTTCCGCGAGCACCAGGACGAGATCGGCGTCGAGATGGTGCCCTTCAAGCATATGGTCTACGTGCAGGAGCGCGCCGAGTATCAGCCGGCCGACGAGGTCGAAGAGGGCGCGACCGTTCTCAATATCTCGGGCACCGAGCTGCGCCGCCGCCTGCAGGAGGGGCTCGAGATCCCCGACTGGTTCTCGTTTCCGGCCGTCGTGGCCGAGCTCCGCCGATCGAAGCCGCCGCGCGCCAGGCAGGGCTTCACCGTCTTCTTCACCGGGCTCTCGGGCTCGGGCAAGTCGACCATCGCCAACGCGCTGCTGGTCAAGCTGATGGAGATGGGCGGCCGCCCGGTGACGCTGCTCGACGGCGACATCGTGCGGAAGAATCTGTCGTCGGAGCTTGGATTTTCCAAGGAGCACCGCGACCTGAACATCCAGCGCATCGGCTTCGTCGCGTCGGAGATCACCAAGAACGGTGGCATCGCCATCTGCGCGCCGATCGCGCCCTACGCAGCGACACGGCGGTTGGTGCGCGAGTTGATCGAGGAGCATGGCGCCTTTGTCGAGGTGCACGTCGCCACCAGCCTCGAGGAGTGCGAGCGGCGCGACCGCAAGGGCCTCTACAAGCTGGCGCGCGAGGGCAAGATCAAGGAGTTCACCGGCATCTCCGACCCCTACGACGTGCCCGAGACGCCGGAGTTGCGCCTCGATACCGAGACGGTCGACGTCGACCATTGTGCGCATCAGGTTCTGCTGAAGCTCGAACAGATGGGCCTTGTCGCCGGCGGTTGAACGATGCACGGGAAGGGCCTTCGAAGGCCCTTCGCCGCCGGCTGCGCGGCTAGTCTGATCGTCCGCCGATCATGCGCACCACGATGGACAGCCCGGAGCGCGCGCGGGCAAGAGACTTCGAAGTCTCTTTCGCCCGCTCCGCGCCTTTCCGACCGAGGTCGGGAGTTTCGCCCCGCAGGACGTGTCAGTGCACGTTGACCGGGGCCATGTCGTTCTGCCGGGCCAGCACGAAGGCCAGTTCGCGGTTCTTCACCAGTGCCAGCCGCTCGCCGGTCTCGGCGTGCACCGCGTAGAGGTTGTCGATGCCGCGCACCTGCGCGCGCACCTCCTCGGGAAGCTCGGCCACCGACACGGGGCGGACATAGACGATGGCGCGCTCCTCGGGTGCCTGAGTCTCGGGGGTATCCACTTTCGTTTTCATTTCATCGCCCTCCTTTCAGGCGCGATCGATCTTGATGGTCTGCACGATGCTGTCGGGCGTGGCCCGTTCCAGGTCGACATGGAGCAGCCCGTTTTCGAGCAGCGCGCCCGACACCTCGACCCCGTCGGCCAGCACGAAGCTGCGCTGGAACTGGCGCGCGGCGATGCCCCTGTGCAGAAACACCCGCTCGCCCCCGTCGTCGCGCTGCCGCCCGCGGATCACGAGCTGCCGCTCTTCCACGGTGATCGCCAGGTCCGCCTCGGAGAAGCCGGCGACGGCCAGCGTGATGCGATAGCGGTTCTCCGCGGCCTGCTCGATATTGTAGGGCGGGTAGCCATCGTTGCCGGACTTCGCCGTCCGCTCTACGAGGCGTTCGAGCTGGTCGAACCCGAGCAGGAAAGGGTGCGACCCGAGGGTCAGTTTCGTCATCGTCAGCACGTCCTCTGAGGCAAGCGACCATGCATCGTGTGGGCCCCGTTCGGCGACCCGTGAGCAGGATATGGGGCGCGGTCCACCTGTCCGCAAGATGTGCCTTTGCCGGCGGGGGGATGGGCCGCTATACGGGGGGCCGCTATACGGGGGCCTGGCGGCGGGCCCCATCAGCGTGCGGGACGGCCGCGAGGAGGTAGACAGGTGAACGCCCCCCACGAGATGGACCATGTCGAGGTGCTGCGCGTGCGCCTGCAGGTGCTTGAGCGCGAGCACCGCGATCTCGACGAGGCGATCCGCGCCCTCGAGGAGCGGGGCACGGGCGACGTCTTCACCATCCGCCGCCTGAAGAAGCAGAAGCTCGCGCTGAAGGACCGGATCCGCCAGATCGAGGACGAGCTGAACCCCGACATCATCGCCTGAGCCGCCTGGCCGTGCCGCCCCGGCCCCGGCCCCGACCCCGACCTTGTGCCCGCGGGCTGCGTGGGTAAGGTGCGCTCTCCACCGCGGGAGGGGGCCATGGCGCCGAAGGTCGGGATTATCATGGGCAGCCAGTCCGACTGGCCCACCCTGCGCGGCGCGGCCGACATCCTCGCCGAGCTCGACGTGCCGCACGAGTCGCGGATCGTCTCGGCCCACCGCACCCCCGACCGGCTCTGGCGCTATGGGGAAGAGGCGGCCGGGCGCGGCCTGATGGCCATCGTCGCGGGGGCGGGCGGCGCGGCGCACCTGCCGGGCATGGTCGCCTCCAAGACGCGGGTGCCGGTGATCGGCGTGCCGGTCCAGACCAAGGCGCTGGGCGGGCTCGACTCCCTGCTCTCCATCGCGCAGATGCCGCGCGGCTACCCCGTCGCGACCATGGCGATCGGCGCCGCCGGTGCGGTCAATGCCGGGCTGATGGCGGCGCAGATCGTGGCGCTTTCCGACCCAGCGCTCGCGGGCCGCATCGAGGCGTGGCGCGCGGCGCTCACCGCCTCGATCCCCGAGGAGCCGGTCGATGAGTGAGGCCCCGCCGCCGCCCCTTCCCCAGGGCAGCGTGATCGGCATCCTCGGCGGCGGGCAGCTCGGGCGGATGCTGTCGGTCGCGGCCGCGCGCCTTGGCTACCGCTGCCATGTATACGAGCCGGGCGCCGCGCCCGCCGCCGACGTGGCCCATGCCGTCACCCGCGCGCCCTACGAGGACGAGGCCGCGCTCGCCGCCTTCGCCGCCGCGATCGACGTGGCGACCTACGAGTTCGAGAACGTGCCCGCCGCCGCGCTCGACACGCTCGAGGCGCGCGTGCCCCTGCGCCCCGGCCGCCGTGCCCTCGCCACAGCGCAGGACCGGCTGGACGAAAAGACCTTTCTCGCGGGTCTCGGCCTCGCCGTTGCACCGTATGCCTCTGTCGGCGACGCCGCCTCGCTCGACGCCGCGCTGGAGCGGATCGGCCCGCCCGCCATCCTCAAGACGCGGCGGCTGGGCTACGACGGCAAGGGGCAGGCGCGCCTCGACCGCGCCGAAGACGCGGCCGCGGCCCTCGCCGCGATCGAGGGGGCGCCCGCGATCCTCGAAGGGGTCGTGCCGTTCTCCGCCGAGGTCTCGGTCATCGTCGCGCGCGGCCTTTCGGGCGAGGTCGCGGCCTACGACCCCGGCGAGAACATGCACGAGGGCGGCATCCTGCGCCGCACGACCGTGCCCGCCCGCCTCTCGACCGCGCAACGCACCGATGCGGTGCTGCTGGCAGGGCGCATCGTCACGGCGCTCGACTACGTTGGCGTGATGGGGGTCGAGCTGTTCGTCACGCCCGCCGGCCTCGTGGTCAACGAGATCGCGCCGCGGGTCCACAACTCGGGTCACTGGACGCAGAACGGCTGCGCAGTCGACCAGTTCGAACAGCACATCCGTGCCATCACGGGCTGGCCCCTCGGCGACGGGCGGCGCCATGCCGACGTGACGATGGAGAACCTCATCGGCGACGACGTGGCCAGCGTGCCGGCGCGCGCCGCCGAGCCGGGCACGGCGCTCCACCTCTACGGCAAGGCCGAGGCGCGGCCGGGCCGCAAGATGGGCCACGTCAACCGCATCGTGCCGCGCGCCTAGCCCGCGCCGCCGCCGGATGCCTGCGCAGGGGGGGCATCGGGGTGGGCATCGGCGGCGCGCACCAGGCGCTCGCGCAGGGCGTCGGCCGGCATCGGCTGACCATAGGCGAAACCCTGCAGGGCGCAAACGCCCATCTGCCGCAGGATGCGCGCCTCGTCCTCCGTCTCGACGCCCTCGGCCACGGTGTAGATGCCGAGGCAGCACGCCATCTCGACCATCGAGCGCACGAGGGCCCGGTGCTCGGGCGAGACCAGCATCGGCATCACCATCTGGCGGTCGATCTTGAGCTTGTCGGGCCGCAGCCGCGTCAGGCCGATGATCGAGGCGTGGCCGGTGCCGAAATCGTCGATGGCGATGCCGACGCCGCGCTCGCGCAGCCGGTCGAGCGCCCACAGTTCGGTCTGTTCGAGTTCGTCGAACACGACCGTCTCGACGATCTCGAAGGTCAGCCGCGCGCGCATCGCCGGCAGCATCAGCACCGACTCGACGAGGCCGGGATCGCGCAGCCGCGAAAAGCTGACATTGATCGCGAGTTCGCCCACCTGCCCGCCCTCCGCCTCGATCCCGCGCACGATGTCGACCGCGCGGCGCATCATGGCGAGATCCAGATCGGCCATTCGCCCGACCGAGCCGGCGGCCTCGAGAAAGGCGCGCGGCTCGAGCAGGCCGCGTGTCGGGTGGCGCCAGCGCACCAGCGCCTCGACGCCGGTAACGGCGCCGGTCGCGGCGTCGTGCTGGGTCTGGAAGAACGGCTCGAACTCGCCGGCCTCGAGGCCGCGCAGCACGTCGTCGGCCAGCTCCTTGCCGGCGATGGTGCGGGCGCGCATCTCGGCGTCGAAGGTGCAGATGCGGTTCTTGCCCCCGGTCTTGGCGGCATAGAGGGCGATGTCGGCGTCGGCCAGCAACTGGCCGATATCGGCATCGCGTATGGGCGCGCGGACGAGACCGACGGAGGCGCCGAACCGCACATCGCGCCCCTCGATGCGGCAGGGCCGGCGCGTCCACTCGAAGAGGGCTGCGACCAGCGCGTCGACCTCCTCTGCCGGACAGCCGGGCAGGACGAGCACGAACTCGTCTCCCCCCATGCGCGCCACGAGCCCGGTCTCGGGTGCAAGCTCCGTCAGGCGGCGTGCCACCTTCACGAGCAGCGCGTCGCCCGCGGCGTGACCGGAGGTGTCGTTGATCTGCTTGAAGCCGTCGAGGTCGATCTGGAGGATCGTGATCTCGTCGGGCGTGTCTTCGCGCGCGCCGAGCGCGTCGACCCCCTCGCGCAGGCCCCGCCGGTTGAGCAGCCCGGTAAGCGCATCGCGCACCGCCTGGTCCTGCGCCTCGGTCGTCAGCGATTCCATCCGTGTCAGTGCGCGCTGGAGGGAGAGGGCGATCAGGCTTGCCCCGAGGCAGTTGAGCGTGCCGAGCACCGCGTGGTTGCCGAAATGGATCCAGATATGGGCCCCGACCGGCCAGACATAGCCAGGCTGGAGAAGACCGAGCACGAGGTGATGGGCGAGCGCGGCGACGGTGGTCAGCACCACCGACCGCCAGCAGGCGAAGGCGAGGATCGCCGCAGTGTTGATGAAGTAGAACATGTGGACTTCGAGCATGTAGGCGCCGTCGTGCACGGCGGAGGCGACGTAGAGCCCGAACATCCAGGTCGCGTTTATGGCGACCGTCAACGTCAGCCGCGTGGACAGCATGCCGGGGGCGTGCAGGGCCGCGCGCGTGGCGATCGCCCCGATCACGGCGAGTGGCAGGGCCACGGCCGCGACGGATACCCCCACGAGGGCAGCGGCGAGGGCGACGCAGGCAGCGCACATCCAGAAATAGCAGACGATCGGGATCATCGTCGACCGTCGCAGCCGGTCGAGCTGACCCACCTCGGCAAGCGCATGAGACGACCCGCGGGGCGGCTCTGCGGAGAGTGTGTCGGCGAGGTCGGCCATGAGCGTTATGCGCTCCCTCTCTTGTCGCTCCCATCGGGTCGACGCGGCGCCCGATGCCTGTCAGCGGCGTGCCTTCATCCGGTGCAGATCCGTGCTGCGGCCGAGTTCAGCAGAAGCGCCCCGCCGCGGCGCAGCGCGTCGGCAGATGCGGCATCCGCGGGCACGGTGACGACCATCCACCCGGCCAATCCGAACCCCGCGATCGGGGCGCCGGCTTCGGCCACCGCCGCGGCGCTGCGGCCCTCGCCCCACCACGGCGGGAAGACGGCGACCGTGAGCGTGCCCGATGCGCCCGCCTCTTGCGTCAGGATCGTGCCGACAGACAGGAGGATCGACGCGACCAGCAGGGCGAGCGGCTTCAGCCAGTCCTCCAATGCCTCGTTCAGAACGGTTCCGGCCATGCCTCGGCCTCCAGGACGCGTTCTGCTCTGCCTAGGCCAATACTGCTAACGGCATGCCAACGACGACCGGCCGTTTGCGAAAAAGGCGTGTTCAATCCGCAGCAACGCCCGCGCCCGCCGGGCCGGGCGCGGCCTTGACCGAACGGGAGCGGCCGCCGGAGCGCTGCATGGCGCCACGATGCGGCCCGCCGCCCCCGGTCAGCGCGCCCGATCCAGCAGCCATCGCGCGAGCTCGGCCAGCACCGCGTCGGAGGCGGTGGAATAGCCGTCGAGGATCTCCTGCGCCGAGGTGTCGGGCACCGGCACCGACCGGCGGAAGGTGCGGCTCGAGACGACGGCGGCGTCGCGCTCGCGCACGAGTCGGGCGACCAGCGTCATCTCGACCGTTGCGGCCTCGCCCCCGGGCGCCACCACCGCCCCGAAATCGAGCAGCGTCGCCACGAGCGCGAGGTCGCCCGATGCCCCGAGGGGCGCGCGGCCCACATGGGTGAAGGCGCCGGTGCGCAGCGCCGTCTCGACCATCGCGGTGCGCAGCATCTCGGGGGCGGGCGCGCTCCACCGCGCCTCGGGCAGGTAGGCGACCTGCGTCGGCCCGGGGCGCACGAGAATGCTCTCGGTGTCGATCGCGCCCCCCGTCGCGAACGGCTCGATCGTCAGTTCGAGGCCGGTGGCGCGGCCCGTGGGCACCTCTGCCGGAGCGCGCAGTTCGTGCACGTCCTGCGGGGCGGACGCCCGGTCGAGCGCGGCGAGCGCTGCGCAGCCCGACAGGGCAAAGGGGGCCAGAAGAGGCAACAGGCGGATCATGGCACGTCTCATCGTCTGAAGGCGGGTTCGCCGCGGCCGAGAAAGCGGGCTGGGTCGCGCTCGATCTGCCGCACGAGGTCGTCGAGGCGGCCCACGAGTTCGCGCGTCTCTCGGGCGAGACGGGTGTATTGCGGCAGCCCCTCCGAGGCGAAGGCGCCGAGCGGCGGTGCGGCCTGACCCGCCGCCTGCTCGAGCCGGCCGAACGCCGAACTGGCGCTTTCGGCCGCCGCCCGCAGCTCGTCGGCGATGGCGGGCACGTCCTCTGTCACGCTGGCGATGGCTGTATCGAGGCGCTCGAGCGTGGCGCGCAGATCGTCCGCAAGCGCGCCCACCTCCTCGTTCAGCACCCGATCGGCCGAGGAGAAGGTGCCCTCGGCCGTGGTGAGGGCCGCTTCGCCGGTCTCGAGCGCCGAGTCGAGCCGGGCGAGCGTGCCGTTGGCGCGCTCGAACGTGTCGGCGACGGTGGCGAGTGTCTCCGATGCGTCGGTCGAGATCGCCTCGGCGCGTCCGGCGGCCGAGGAGAGATCGGCGCTCACGCTCTCGACGGCATCGCCGGCGGTGGCGGTGGCCTGCCGCACGTCGTCGAGGATGGCGGGCAGGTCGGTCTCGGCCACGGCGAGCGCCGCCTCGGCCACCGCGTCGGCATCGGCGATCAGGTCGCGGGCCTCGGTCACCGCCTCGGTTGCCGCTCCGCTCACCAGCGTCTCCACGCTCGCCGCCGCCTCTTCCACCGAGCCGGCCGCCCCGGTGGCCGCGGCGAGAGCTTCATCGGCGGCGGCGATGGTTGCCTCGGCCTCGCGCAGCCGCTCGGAGGCCAGCGTGCCCGCCGCGCGCAACTCCTCCAGCGTGGTGTTCGTCTCGGCCGCGACCGCCTCGGCCTCGGCCCGCAGCGTGGCCAGCGTCTCGTCCGCCGAGGCGGACAGGCGCGGCAGGTCGCCCGTGACGAAGCCCTGCGCCGCGTCGAACGTGGCTTCGGCGCTGGCCAGAGCCGACTCGCCGGCCGCCAGCGTCTCTTCCGTGCGCGCGGCGAGCTCGCGCACCTGCGCCATGGTCGCGTCGGCCGATTCGAGCGTGGTTGTCGTGCGCGCCGACAGCCCGTCGAGCCCCTCGGTGAAGCGCGCGATGTCCTCGGTGGCCGCCGCCACCGACCGAGTGACCGACGAGAAATCCTCGAGCGCCCGGTCGAAGTTCGCCGAGGAACTGGCGACGTTGTCGAGGATGGCGGCGACCTGCTCCTGCGTCTCGGGGCCGAGAAGCTCGGAGATGCTCTCGGTGATCTCGAGCACCTCCTCGAAGATCAACGGCGCGTCCTCGGTCAGCGTCTGCAGGGGCGATCGGGCCGAGGCGATGTCGGGGATCGGATCGGCAGACACCGCGGCGAGCCGCGGGTCGCCGGGATTGCCCGCCGAGATCGCCACGAAGGAGACGCCGGTCACCCCGAGGCTCTCGACCGTGGCCACGCTCGAGGTGCGCACCGGCGTGCCGGCCTGTATCTCGATCCGCACGCGCACCAGCCCCGTCTGCTCCTCGTCGAGCGCGACCTCGACGACCTGCCCCACCGGCAGGCCGGCGAAGCGCACCTCCGAGGCGTTCGACAGGCCCGACACCGAGGTGAACAGCACGTCGTAATAGTCGAACTGCCGGTCGAGCTCGACGCGCGCGAACCACAGGAAGAAACCGAGCATCCCGAGAAAGCCCGCGAGCGTGAACGCCCCGATCAGCAGGTAGTTGGCGCGGGTTTCCATCGGCTCGGCCTATCCCATCCCGGCCCGCGGCGCACCCTCCTGGCGCGCGGCGCGGGCCCGCGGTCCGCGAAAATACTCCTGAACCCACGGATGGTCGACCTCCAGCATGTCGTCGAGCGTGCCGGTGACCAGCACGCGCTTCTCGGCCAGCACGGCGATGCGGTCGCAGGCGGCATAGAGCGTGTCGAGGTCGTGCGTGACGAGGAACACCGTCAGCCCCAGCGAATGCGACAGGTCGCGGATCAACTCGTCGAAGGCCGCCGCGCCGATCGGGTCGAGGCCGGCGGTCGGTTCGTCGAGGAACACGATCTCGGGGTCGCGGGCGAGCGCCCGGGCCAGCCCCGCGCGCTTGCGCATCCCGCCCGAGAGCTCTGAGGGATACTTGTCGCCCGCGTTCCACGGCAGGCCCGACAGGGAGATGCGGAAGCGCGCGAGGCCCGCGCGCGTCTCGGCCGACAGGCCGGCGACCGAGCGCAGCGGCACCTCGACGTTCTCGGCCACGGTCAGCGACGAGAACAGCGCCCCGTCCTGGAACATCACGCCGATCCGCGACGACAGCGCCTCGCGCGCCGCCTCGTCGCCGGCCAGCACGTCGGTCCCCAGCAGCGAGATGCGGCCGGCGGTCGGCCGCTCCAGCCCCGCGATGGCGCGCAGGAGCACCGACTTGCCGGTGCCCGAGCCGCCGACCACGCCCAGGATCTCGCCGCGCCGCACGTCGAGGTCGAGCCCGTCGTGCACCACATGCCGGCCGAACTGCATGCGCAGGTCGCGCACCTCGATGACCGTCTCGGTCCCGCTCACATCCCGACCCTCTCGAAAAAGACCGAGAACAGCGCGGCGGCGAGGATCACGGCGAAGAGCGCGGCCACCACCGCGGCCGATGTCATCCGCCCCAGCGACTCGGCGTTGTCACCCACGCGCAGCCCTGCCTCGCAGCCGATCACCCCGATCAGCAACGCGAAGACGGGCGCCTTGATCATGCCGACGGTGAGGTTCGACACGTCGGCACCCTCGATGAGCCGGGTGACGAACATGGCGGGCGAGATGCCGAGCTCGAGCCACGCCATCAGCCCGCCGCCGAACAGGCCCGCGAGATTGGCGACTAGGCCGAGGATCGGAAGCATCAGCACGAGCGCGAGGATGCGCGGCACGATCAGCGCCTGGCCCGGGTCGATGCCGAGGGTGCGCATCGCGTCGATCTCCTGCCGCATCTTCATCGAGCCGATCGCGGCGGTATAGGCCGAGGCGGTGCGGCCGGCCACGATGATCGCGGTCAGAAGGATGCCCAGTTCGCGCAGGATCGAGATGGCGATGAGCTCGACCACGAAGACCTCGGCGCCGAAGGGCCGCAGCTGCGCCGCCCCCTGGAAGGCGAGGACGACGCCGATCAGGAAGGCCATGAGCGCCACGATCGGCACCGCCCGCACCCCCGAATCGTGGCAATGATGCACGAGCGCGGTCAGCCGCAACTCGCTCGGGTGGATCACGCAGCGCCCCAGCCGCGCGACGAAGAGGCCGAGAACGCCGGTGAAGGCGAGTGCCGCCTGCGCCGTCTCGACCACCTCCCGCCCGAGGCGCTCGAGCCAGCCCTTGAGGCCGCGCGCCGGGCTCGGCTCCGTCTCGGGGCGGGGCATCGATTCCCGAACGGTGTCGACGATGCGCGCAACCGCATCGTTGGCGCCGGAGAGGGCGAGGCGGCCGCCGCCGACCTCGAGCCTTTCGGAGGCCGACAGCAGCGCCCAGGCCACGCTCGTGTCGAGGCGTTCGGCGCCGGACAGGTCGATCTCGGCCGGCGCGTCGGCGCTCCAGTCCGCCAGCCGGCGCTCGATCTCCGGCAGGTCGGAGAGGCGGACCTCTCCCGCGAGGCGCAGGCGCTGCTCCCCTGCCATGTCCTCGATCCGTGCCGCGCGGGGGCGCCCGGGTGCGCTGTTCATGGCCCCGTTCTACGCCGCCGCGCCGGGGAAGGGAAAGGCGGACCAGTCTGCGACCGGCGGCAGGCCACAGCCCCTTTCCCCCGTGAGGTGTCCCGTGAGGTGCCCCGTGACGTTCCGGCATGACTTGGCGACATCCCCGGTCCCCCGTATTCCATGCGCGACCACCTCCGGAGGCCCGCATGTCGAGCACTGCAGAGACCCGCATCGCCCGCACCATTGCCGCCGAGATCGCCGCGGCGCCCACACAGGTCGCGTCCGCCGTCGCGCTGCTCGACGAGGGGGCAACGGTGCCCTTCGTCGCCCGCTACCGCAAGGAGGCGACCGGCGGACTCGACGACACGCAGCTGCGCACGCTAGCCGACCGGCTTGCCTATCTGCGCGACATGGAGGCGCGGCGCGAGACGATCCTTTCCTCGATCCGCGAGCAGGGGAAGCTGACCGACGCGTTGGCCCGCGCCATCGCCGGGGCCGAGACCAAGGCGGCGCTCGAAGACATCTACCTGCCTTACAAGCCCAAGCGTCGCACCAAGGCAATGGTCGCGCGCGAGAACGGTCTCGAACCGCTGCTGCGGGCCATCCTCGCCGACCGGGTGGCGGAGCCTGCCGCACTGGCCGAGGACTACGTCTCCGAGGCCGTGCCCACGGCGAAGGACGCGTTGACCGGCGCGCGCGACATCCTCGCCGAGGAGCTGGCCGAGAATGCGGGGCTCCTGGGACAGCTGCGCGCCTACATGCAGCGCGAGGCGGTTGTCACCGCGACCGTCGTGCCGGGCAAGGAGGAGGCCGGCGCCAAGTTCTCCGACTATTTCGACCACAGCGAGGCGTGGGCGAAGATCCCGCCCCATCGCGCGCTCGCCATCCTGCGCGCCTCGAAGGAAGAGGTTGTGACGGTGGGCATCGCGCCCGGGGGCGAGGCCGGAACCGCCCGCGCGGTCGGCATGATCGCCGCCGAGATCGGCACCGAGGGTGACGGGCCCGGCGACCGATGGCTGCGCGAGGCCGCCGCCTGGACATGGCGGGTCAAGCTTTCGCTCGCGATGTACATGGATCTGATGGGCGAGATGCGCCGCCGCGCCCACGAAGAGGCCATCGCCGTCTTCGCCCGGAACCTCAAGGACCTGCTGCTCGCCGCCCCCGCCGGCCCGCGGCCCACGCTCGGCCTCGACCCCGGCATCCGCACGGGCGTGAAGGCGGCGGTCGTCGATGCGACCGGCAAGGTGCTGGAGACGGCCACGCTCTACCCCTTCAAGCCCCGGCAGGACGTGCGGGGCGCCGAGGCCGCCGTGCTCGACATGGTGCGCCGGCACGGGGTGGAGCTGGTCGCCATTGGCAACGGCACCGCCAGCCGCGAGACCGAGCGCTTCGTCGCCGACACGCTGCGGCTAATGCCCGAGGGCGCGGCGCGGCCGGTCAGGGTGATCGTCTCCGAGGCGGGCGCGTCGGTCTATTCCGCCTCCGAGCTGGCCGCGCGCGAGTTTCCCGATCTCGACGTGTCGCTGCGCGGCGCCGTCTCGATCGCCCGCCGCCTGCAGGACCCGCTGGCGGAGCTGGTCAAGATCGAGCCGCAGTCGATCGGCGTCGGCCAGTATCAGCACGATGTCGACCAGCGGCGGCTGGCGCAGGCCCTCGAGGCCGTGGTCGAGGACGCGGTGAACGCGGTGGGCGTCGATCTCAATACCGCGTCCGCCGCGCTCCTGTCGCATGTCGCGGGCCTGTCGCCGCGGCTGGCCGAGGCGGTCGTCGCCCACAGAGACGCGCACGGTGCCTTCCCCTCGCGCAAGGCCCTGCTCAAGGTCGCGGGCCTTGGGCCCAAGGCCTTCGAGCAGGCGGCGGGGTTCCTGAGGGTCAACGGCGGGGAGGAGCCGCTCGACGCCTCCGCCGTCCACCCCGAGGCCTACGGTCTCGCCCGGCGGATCGTGGCCGCCTGCGGGCGCGACCTGCGCGCGATCATGGGCGAGGACGGCGCGCTGAAGGGGCTGCGGCCGGAAGAGTTCGCCTGTGACCGCTTTGGCCTGCCCACGGTGCGCGACATCCTCGCCGAGCTCGAAAAGCCGGGCCGCGATCCGCGCCCCAGCTTCAAGACGGCCGCCTTCGCCGAAGGGGTGGAAGAGATCGGCGACCTGAAGCCGGGGATGCTGCTCGAAGGCACGGTGACCAACGTTGCCGCCTTCGGCGCGTTCGTCGATATCGGCGTGCACCAGGACGGTCTGGTGCATGTCAGCCAACTCGCCGACCGTTTCGTGAAGGACCCGCACGAGGTGGTGAAGGCGGGCGACGTGGTGAAGGTGCGGGTGCTCGAGATCGACATCGCCCGCAAGCGCATCGGCCTGTCCATGCGCAGCCAGGCCGAGGCTGGCGCGCGGAAGGGCGATGGCGGGCGCGGCGAGAGACGCGACGGTGTGCGCGACCCGGGCCATGGCAAGGCCGGCCCGGGGCGGGGCGGGCCAGGGAAGGGTTGGCCGGGGAAAGGTGGGCCGGAGAAGGGTGGCGGCAAGCCACGCGCAGCGGAGGAGTCGCCAGGTGCGTTCGGCGCCGCTTTGCGTGACGCGCTCAAGGGAAAGGGCTGACGGGGGGCGATCGTCTTCTCGGCGAGCGGCCGGCGTCAGCCGCGGCGGATGCGCCGGCCAGAGGCCCGGGCCCGCATTGCGCAGTCCCGCTCTTTCGGGCGTGAGGGCGGGCATGTGGCAGCCGGCTTTCCGCGCGCTTGCGCGCCAGCCGGCTCAGGTCTCGTCGTCCCTGTAGGTGATGAGCAGCATCCAGGCGAGATAGGCGCCGATCGCGGCAAAAAGGATGGCCCAGCCGGAATTGCCGAGGGTCGCTTCCACCCCCGCCCAGCCGAAGCTGACCGCGACAAGCGCGACACGCCGCCACTTGGGGCGAAAGAACGGGTGTCCGGGGTCGAGCAGTTTCATGGCCCGGTCCTCGTCCTCGTCCTCGTCCTCGTCCTCGTCCCCGTCCACGGCGCCGCCCGCCCGGCCCACTCAGCGTCGAGGGCCGTGGCCGCCCACCCGACGGAGAAAGCGCCCCCCGCAACTCTCGCCTCGCGCTCGGGCGGGTTGCCGCCCACGGGCAGGTCTGCGTCGAGGATGGCGGCGCCAGGATTGCCCGCGCCGCACCTCGTCACGGCGCCGTCCCCCTCGGCGGGCCGCTCGCGCGAACCGTCCATGTCGAAAAGTTGCACGGTCCTGTCGTTGGCAGCCGAGTGCGGCGCGTCTGCCTCTTGCCCTGCCTGAGCGAACGGCGCCGCCTGGGTGGTCTCGCACGCGTCGGGAGCCAGACGGACCGCGCCGCCCATCGCGCCCCCTCCGACCGGCCGCCGCCCGTCGCCCGCGCCACGCCGCACAGCCTTGGCATCTATGTGGCCGGCGCGCGCCATGCGCCGCTCGGCCACGGCTGTCGGGTCGCCGCCTCCGAACAGGCAGTTCCCTGTGCCCGCCACGAAGCGGTCGATCTCGCCCTCACCCTCTGCCACGATGCTCATATGGCGATCGTAGCAGAGCGTCACGCCCCGGTCTGCGGTCAACCGCGCCGCCGCGATGCCTGCGTCTGCCTCCGGCCTCGTCGCCATTCTGCCACCCATCGCTGCCACGGCCGAGGCGGCGACATGCCGGGGGCGCCGGGTTTCCCCGCAAATGCTCCGCTTCAGACTCGCAGACCGCCCGCGTCGAAGAAATGCACCGGCCCGTCGAAGGCGAGGCCCACGCGCGCCCCCGGACGCAGGTCGGTGCCGCCCGCGAAGCGCACGGTGATTCGGCCCAGGGGCCCCGCCTCGACGATGATGAAGGTGTCGGCGCCGAGGAATTCCACGAGGTCGATCTCACCGTCGCAGGCGCCCTCGCCCTCGGCCACGAGCCGCGCATGCTCGGGCCGCACGCCAACATGCGCGGCCGCGCCCGGGCGGTCGTAGGCGCCGCCGCGCCCGCCCTCGAGCAGGAAGCGCCCGCCCTCGGTGCGGCAGGGCATCACGTTCATCCGGGGGGAGCCGATGAACTGCGCGACGAACAGGTTTGCGGGCCGGTCGTACAGCTCTCTCGGGCTGCCCACCTGCGCGATCCGCCCGAACTCGAGCACCACGATCCGGTCGGCCAGCGTCATCGCCTCGACCTGGTCGTGGGTGACGTAGATCATCGTCCGGTTCAGCGACTGGTGCAGCTTGGCGATCTCGTAGCGCATCTCGACGCGCAGGGCCGCGTCGAGGTTCGACAGCGGCTCGTCGAAGAGGAAGGCGGTCGGGTCGCGCACGATCGAGCGGCCGATGGCCACCCGCTGCCGCTGTCCGCCCGACAGCGCCCTGGGCCGGCGGTCGAGGTAGTCGCCCAGCTTGAGGATGCGCGCGGCCTCGAGGACCTTCGCGTCGATCTCGGCCCTCGGCCGCCCCGCGGTCTTGAGCGCGAAGCCCATGTT
Source organism: Rhodobacteraceae bacterium HLUCCA09 (assembly GCA_001314685.1). GTDB lineage: Bacteria > Pseudomonadota > Alphaproteobacteria > Rhodobacterales > Rhodobacteraceae > HLUCCA09. The sequence continues at coordinate 26,323 of LJNT01000140.1, read as the reverse complement.
CTCGCGCACGCTCATGTGCGGGTAGAGCGCGTAGGACTGGAACACCATCGTCAACCCGCGCTTCGACGGCGGGTCGGCGGTCACGTCGCGGCCGTCGATGGTCAGCCTGCCGCGGCTGATCTCCTCCAGCCCGCCGATCATGCGCAACAGCGTCGACTTCCCGCAGCCCGACGGGCCGACGAAGATGACGAACTCGCCGTCGCCGATCTCGAGGTCGACGCCCTTGATCACCTGCACGTCGCCGAACCATTTCTCGACGGCCTCGAGCCGGATCGCCCCCATGCTCACGCCTCCCGCGCCCGGGGCGAGGCCCAGGCCAGCCATACCGCCGCCGTCCAGGTGAAGGTGCCGCCGCCCGCGGGCGCGCCCGTCAGCGGGTCGAAATACTCGGCGAAGCCGTGCTCGGCGATGAGATGCGCGGTGCGCCGGCGGAGCGTGCGCGCCTGTGCTTCGTGGCCTCGGGCGGCCAGCCCCAGCCCGATCAGCGCGTTCATGATCGCCCAGGTCGGCCCCCGCCAGTAGCGGCGCGCGTCGAACCGGGGATCGGCGGGGTCGAGGCTGGGCACCGGATAGGGCACCCGGTCCAGCATTCCCTCGAACGTGGCCAGCATCCGCTCGTCGTCGACGCCTCCGAGCCAGCACAGATACGAGGCGTTGGTCAGCGCCCCGGCGAAGGCGCCGGTGGTCAGGTCGCGCCCGTCATATGCGCCGATCGAAGGGTTCCACAGGCTCTCGGCTCCGGTCTCGAGCGTCGCCACCCACCCCTCGATCTCGGCCACGTCGCGCCCCAGCTCCCGGCCCAGCGCGGCAAGGTCGCGGCAGGCGCCCATCAGGATGAAGGTCATTCCCGGGTCGGCCACGCGGAGGGGCGCGCTCTCGGCCATCGCGGCCTCGTCCCAGCCAAGCCGCCGGCCGCGCTCGACCAGCCAGATATAGCGGTCGTAATCGGCCTTGGTGGGCCGCATCGAGGCATCGACGTGAGCGGTATCCCGGCGGGTGTAGGGCTGCACGCCCGTGGGCTCGATGGCGGCCATCGCCCCGTCCCAGTCGGGGGCGTTGTCGCGCCCCGCCTCCCAGGGATGGGTGACGAAGATCGCGCCGCCCTCGCAGCGCCACTCCATGAACCAGCGGTGCCACGCGAGAAGAGGCTCGAAAAGCGCCTCCGCCTCGCCGCGCGCGCGGTCCTTCTCCCACAGTAGCCGCACGAAGCTCGCGGCGACGGGCGGCTGGGTGATGCCGGAGGAGGGCAGGGGGCCGCGCCCCACCCTCCCCCACACGTCCGGCCCCGGGAAGTAGCCGGGGTCGGGCCTGTGGAACAGGATGTGCGGCACCATCCCGTTGGGCCACTGGCCCGAGAACAGCCGCTCCACCTCCTGCCACGCGCGGTCGAGATCGAACGCGGCAAAGCCCCAGGCCGCGAACATCGAATCCCAGTTCCACTGGTAGGGATAGAGGCCATCGGTCGGCACCGTGTAGCCGCCCCGGTCGTTCAGGAGCAGGATCTCGCGGGCGCGCGCGTCGAGCGCCTGCACGTCGTTCAGGTCGCATTCGGTCATGGTCGGTTCCGTCTGTCGGGGGGCCTCATCCCTTCACGCTCCCCGCCGTCAGGCCCCTTGTCATGAACCGCTCGAGCGCGAGGAAGACGACCATGATGGGCAATGTGGCGACGACCGCGCCCGCCATCAGGTTCTGCCGGGGTACCTCGGAGCTGTCGAGCGCGGCGACCGCCCGTGTCAGCGTGAAGATCGAGGGATCGTCGAGCAGCATGAAGGCGAGCAGGAACTCGTTCCACGCGATCATGAAGACATAGAGCGAGACCGAGGCGAGCGCCGGCAGCGACAGCGGCAGCGTGATCTTCCAGATCACCTGCAGGCGGCTCAGCCCGTCCATCAGGCCGGCCTCCTCGACCTCGGCCGGCAGGCCCCGGAAATAGCCCTGCAGCATGTAGAGCGCGACGGGGATCGTGGTGACCGGGTAGATCATCACCAGACCGAGGATCGTGTTGCGCAGCCCCGTCATCGAGAAGGCGATGTAGATCGGAAGCGCCAGCACGATCATCGGCACCATGTAGATCAGCAGGATCGAGCGCGAGAACGTCGCGCGCCCCCTGAAGCGCAGCCGCGCCACGGCGTAGGCACCTGGGATCGAGAACAGCAGCGTCAGGATCACCGTCAGGAGCGATACGTAGGTCGACGTCCAGAGGTAGGTGCCGAAGTTGAAGTCGCGGAACAGCTCCCCATAGGCGCGGAACAGCGCCCAGCCCCGCGAGATGTCGATCGAGAAGTCGAGGGGGTTGGCCAGCAGCTCCGCCTGGTTCTTCAGGCTGGTCATCACCATGACGTAGAAGGGGATCAGCACGATCGCGACGAAGAAGATCGTGCCGACCCCGGTCAGCAGGCGGATCGTCGCCGCCTCGAACTCGTGCCGCGTCAGCGCGCCCGGCGTCAGGCCGCGCGCCATCCGCACGGTGCCGGCGAGGGCGAATCCGGCTGTGGCGACATGGCCCGCGAGCGCTGCCCACGGCGCGGCCGCGCCCGTCTGCAGCGGCCCGAGCCCGGCGATGCCGGCGCCGGCCATCGCCGCGGCGGCGACGGCGGCCGGCCCCCGCCCGTAGAGCGCGGCGGCGCCCAGCGCCGATCCCCAGACCAGCGCCCAGAGGCCGGAGGGGCGGAACGCGCCGCCCGTGGCGAAGGCGAGCGCCACCGCCACGCTCAGCGCGATCACCCATGTCCAGAACGCGCCGATGCCCGGCGCGGCCACGTATCCCTGCCGGATCAGGCCCATGCCGCCCCCCCGGCTTCTTCTTGCTCGAAATATCCCGGGGGAGTCGCCGCGGAACGCGGCGACGGGGGCAGCGCCCCCCTCGACGGTGCCGCCTGGCGCGCCCTCACAGCCCTTCCTCCCGGCTGATGTAGCGGAAGAACAGGACCGAGAAGATCAGCAGGCAGCCGAAGATCACCACCGCCACCGCCGCGCCGGCGCCGATGTTCGAGACCGCGAAGGCCTGCTCGTAGACGTTGACCGTCAGCGTCCGTGTGCCCGCGTTGCCTCCCGTCAGCAGGAAGATGTCGTCGAACTTGTTGAAGGTCCAGATGAAGCGCAGCAGGAACAGGACCGTCAGGATGCCCATCAGTTGCGGCAGCGAGAGATACCAGAACTTCTGGAACGGCGAGGCGCCGTCCATGTCGGCGGCCTCGTAGATGTCGTCGGGCAGCGACTGCATCCGCGCGAGGATGAACAGGAAACAGAGCGGAAAGTAGCTCCACATGGCGAAGACTGTCACCATGATCAGCGCGAAGGGGCGCTGGCCGAAGAAGTTGATCGCTTCCGCCGTCACGCCCATCTGGATCAGCAGCGCGTTGACCGAGCCCGAGAACGGATCGAACAGGATCACCCAGGTGAAGGCCACCGCGATGATCGGCGCCACGTAGGGAAACAGGAACAGCCCGCGCAGCAGGCCCTGCCCCCGCACGTCGCGGTCGAGCAGGAGCGCCGCGAAAAGGCCGAGCACGATGGCCCCCACCGTGCCGAAGAAGGTGTAGAACAGCGTGATGCCGAGGGTCCGCCAGAACTCGCCGCCGTCGAAGACGCGGGCGAAGTTGTCGAGCGTGAAGTCGAAGTTGGTCAACACGTTGTCGGCGGTGCCCGTCAGGCGCGGCGCGCTCGCCGCGACGTCGCCGCCGTCGAGATATGTGGCGCCGACCGTCACGGGGATCTCCAGCGTCGCCCGCCAGCCCCCTTCGATCGTGCCGAAGTCGCACGTGAGGCGCGCGCCGTCGAGGGTGCAGGGCTCGGGCAGCTCGCCCGCCAGTTCCAGCCCCGGTGGCAGCGTGTCGGCCAGCGTCACGCCCCGGATCTCGATGTCCTGGCTCGAGTTGCGCAGGCGATAGCGGATCTCGGCCGCGTCGCCCGGGGCCTCGGGGCGGCCGCGCAGGTCCTCGCGCATCACTACCTCGGGCGGGCGCAGGTCGGCGAGGCCGACCGGCTTGAACGAGATCCAGAACACGGCGAGCAGCGGCAGCACCACCACCAGCGACACGATGAAGAGCGTGGGAAACAGCATCCCCCAGGCCAGCCGCGCCTCGCGCCGGGCGAGCGGGCCGGAGCTCGCGGGCGGCCCGGGCGGCACCGGCGACACGGGGGCCGCCATGGCCTGCGCGTGGCGGTCCGCCCGGCCCGGCGGCGCGTCGCTGTCGGGGATCGTGTCGGTCATGGCCCCCCTCCGGCCTCAAGGGGCGCGGCAGCCGGCGGCGCCGCGCCCCTTGCGGCGTCACTCTATGGCGCCCAGTTCCTCGTTCATCGCAGCCACCGCCGCCGAGGCGTCGATCTGCCCGTCGATGTATTGCCGCACGATTCGGTTGATCGCCTGGCTGTTGATCATCTTCGAGGCCAGCGCCAGCTGGCCTTCGGCCACGCCCCAGCGCTGCGCCACGTCGAGGCCGCTCACGATCTCCTCGATCATCGACGCCTCGTAGAGATCGCCCAGGGGCGCCTGGCGGTCGACGCCCACGGGCAGCGTCGCCCAGGCCTCTTCGAAGCGGTCGGGGTCGTCCGGGGTGCCCTTGCGCACCGGGAACTTGCCCTCGGGCGCGATCGACAGCGTCTGGGTATAGCCCTCGTCCATCGAGAACTTCACGAAGTCCATCGCCGCGTCGGTGTCGGCGTCGGCCGTGATCCCGAAATAGCGGATGTCGGCCCAGGCCGCCCCGTCGGGATTGGACGGGCCGGAGAAGTTGGTCACGATTCCGGTCTTCGAGGCGAGCTCGGTCGAGGTCGGGTCTTCGTTGATCGTGGGCGGGGCGCTGTCGCGCAGGCCGGCGAGCTCGTCGAGGATGAAGGGCGACCAGATGATCATCGCCGCGTTGCCCGAGAAGTAGAGCGTGCGCGACTGATCCCAGTAGAGTTCGCCCGGGGGCGAGGCCTCGGCGACGGCCTTGTAGAACTCCAGCACCTCGGTCGTCGCGGCTTCGTCGAGCGGCGCGAATCCGTTCTCGTCGACCGGCGAGACGCCGTTGGCGAGAAAGACATGCTCGAGCACCTGGGACATGAAGTTCTCGTCGACCTTGGTCGCGGCGACGAAGCCGTACATTTCGGGCGGGTTGTGCAGCGCCTCGATGGCGGCGCGCACGTTGGCGTAGCTGCTCGGCGGCTCGAGGCCCGCCTCGTCGAACAGGTCCTTGCGGTAGACGATCATCTGTGTCCAGCCGTCGACCGGCACGGAGGCATAGCCGCCCTCGACCGCGGCCATCTCCAGCGCGCCCGCAGCGAAGGTGCCGGCTCCCAGATCCTCGATCACGTCGGTCGCGGCCTCGGTGTCGAGGATGCCCGCCTCGGCCCAGGGCAGGGCGTATTGCAGCGTGTGGTAGATCACGTCGGGCAGGTCGCCGGCGGCGAAGGCGGCCGTGGCGCGGGTGCCGAGATCGCTCTCGGTCACGGGGATCACCTCGACGGCGATGCCGGTTTCGGCCTCGAAGGCGGCGGCCATCTCTTCCTGCTTGGCCAGCCGCTCGGGCTGCTCCTCGGTCGTCCAGAAGCGGATCTCGGCGGCGGCGGCTCCGGCGGACAGCGCCAGCGCCATTGCCGCGCCGCCCATCAGGCGCGCGAGGGTCCGTTTGGATGCGGTCATGGTCGTCCTCCCTTGGTGTCGTGGTGTCCCTGTGCCGTGAATTCGAGGCGGCGCGCGAGCGCGGTCGGGTCGAGCGCCGGCGGCCCGTCGGAGCCGCGGGGGCAGAGCCGGGCGCGCGCCGTCTCGCGCAGCGCCTCCGCCGGCTCGCCCCGGATGCGGCGGAGCAGCAGCGCCGCGAGGCGGGCGCCCGCGGCGCGGTTGTCGACCTCGAAGGTGGTGAGCGGCGGCGCGACCCACTCGCCCTCGGGCACCCCGTCGTAGCCGATCAGCGACAGGTCGCGGCCGATGGTCAGCCCCGCCTCGCACGCCCAGCGATGTGCGCCCAGCGCGCCCATGTCGGTGGCGCAGACGAGCGCGGTGGGCGGATCCGGTTGCGCCATGAGGCGCGCGGCGCCGGCGGCACCGGTCTCCATCGTCGTGCCGCCGTGCGTCTCGAGCGCGGGCGCCTGCGGCAGGCCGAGCGAGGCCAGCGCGCGCCGATAGCCGGCCAGCCGGAGGGCGTTGTAGGCCAGCCCCACGCCGCCGCCGAGATAGCCGATCCGCCGGTGGCCCAGGGCGTGCAGGCGGCGCACCGCCTCGTCCATCGCGTCCTCGCCGAGCAGGTCGAACCAGGCGCAGCCGGTCGGGTCGCCCGTGCGCCCGAACAGCACGAAGGGCACGCCGGCGGCACGCAGCAGGTCGATTCGCGGGTCGACGAGCCGGGTGCGCGGCAGGATGAAGCCGTCGGCCTTCCGCTCGGCGATCAGCCGGCTCAGCGCGGCGCGCGTCTCGGAATCGTCCTGCGCGGTGGCGATGGTGAGCGAGCAGTTCTCGGCGCTCGCGGCCGTGGTGAGGCCCGCGAGAAAGTCGGCGAGGAAGGGGCGCTGCGCGTCGGGTTCGCCCACCTGCAGCACCAGCCCGATGGCGCCGACGCGCCCCGTGCGGATCGCCTTGGCCTGCGCCGAGGGCAGGTAGCCCATCCGCTCGGCTGCCTGCCGGACACGCTGGCGCGTGCGGTCCGAGATGTCGGGGTAGCCGTTCAGCGCGCGCGACACGGTGCCCTTGGAAACCCCCAGCGCCTCGGCGACGTTCGTGATCGTCGCGCGCCGTGCACCGGCGGCGGGCTGCCCGCTCCGCGCGCCGTTCGGCGGGGCGTCGGTGAGCATCCGTCTTCCTCCCTGCCTGCGACTGTTCGCACCGAAACCGGTTTCGGCAAGAGGGAAATGTGCGGGTTGTGTGGCCACGGGCACCCGGCCCGGTGGCCGGAGGGCACCGGGCCGGGTGCCCGCACGCGCAGAGAGGAGAAAAAAGTGAAGAGCCGACCTTGCGGTCGACCCTTCTCCCACGCGTCCTCGCACCGAACGCACTCTGAAAGGCCCACCATACTGATCGGGTCTCTTCAGAGGTACTGCACTCTCCCAGAGATTGCAAAGGCGCGCTGCGTCGAATTCGACGCGATTTCAGGATGTTCGGCGCTTGCCTGCGTGCGGGCTGTCAGGCGTAGACGCCTTCCTTGCCGAAATGCGTGGTCAGCAGGTAATAGACCACGGCGCGATACTTGTTGCGCTCCGATTTGCCGTAGGTCTCGATCACCTTGTCGATGGCGGCGTCGAGCTCGGGCCCGTCCGGCAGGCCGAGCTTGCCGATCAGAAAGTTCTTGCGCACCGTCTCGATCTCGCCCGGCTGGGTGGCCGCCACTGTCTCGGAATCGGCATTGTAGATCGAGGGGCCGAGGCCGATCACGACCTTCGTGAGCAGCTCCATGTCGGGCTCGACCCCGCACTTGGCTCTCAGATCGCCTGCGTATTTCTCGATCAGGTCGTCGCGCTGGCTCATTCTCGTGTTCCTCCCTTGGCCCGTGATCGGCACTCATGCCGCCGGGGCAACAATGGCCCCCGCGAATCGCCTGCTCAAGCGCTAATCCGTGCGCCGTGCAGAAATGGTCGAAAGAGGCGCATCGGCGGACTCAGCCGCGGCCGTAGACATCTTCGTAGCGCACGATATCGTCCTCGCCGAGATACGAGCCGGTCTGCACCTCGATCAGGTACATCGGCAGCCGGCCCGGGTTGGCCATGCGGTGCACCATGCCGAGCGGGATGTAGATCGACTGGTTCTCGGTCAGCAGCCGCGTCTCGTCACCGATGGTCACCTCGGCGGTGCCCGCGACCACCACCCAGTGCTCGGAGCGGTGCATGTGCGATTGCAGCGACAGCACGCCGCCGGGGCGCACCATGATCCGCTTCACCTGGAAGCGGGCGTCGATGCAGAGCGTCTCGTACCAGCCCCACGGCCGGTGAAAGCGGGGATAGTCGTCGGCCTGCCGCACCTGCGCGTCGCGCAAGGCCGAGACGACCTGCTTGACCTCCTGCGCGCGGTGGCGGTCGGCCACCAGCACCGCGTCGCGCATCGCCACCGCCACCACGTCGCGCAGGCCGAGGCCCACAAGGTGCATTCCCGGCTCCTCCGACCGCAGGTAGGAGCCCGAGCAGTCGATCGCCGTGGCGGCCCCGAGGGCCACGTTGCCGTCACCGTCGGCCTCCGCCCCGGCGGCCTGCCAGAGCGCGTCCCATGCCCCGAGATCGGACCACGGGCAGTCGAGCGGCACGGCGGCGACGCGCTCGGCCTTCTCCATGATGGCGAAGTCGATCGAGATGGCGCGCGCCTCGCGGAACGGCGCCTCGGCGAGGCGGAAGATCGACAGGTCGTCCTCGCCGCCATCGACGGCGGCGCGCACCGGCGCCAGCAGGTCGGGCGCGTGGGCCTCGAAGGCGGCCAGCAGGTCGCGCACCCGGAACAGGAAGATGCCGGCGTTCCACAGGTAGGTGCCCGCAGCGAGGAACCGCTCTGCGGTGGCCGCGTCGGGCTTTTCGCGAAAGCTCGCGAGCGGGATCGGCGTGCCGGCCTCGGGCTCGCCCGAGAGCTCGAGATAGCCGTATCCCGTCTCGGGCCGGTCGGGCGCGATGCCGAAGGTGACGAGGGCGCCGTCGCGCGCGGCCTCGGCCCCGGCCGCGACCGCCGCGGCAAAGCGGTCGGGCGCGCCGATGACGTGGTCGGAGGGGGCGACGAGCATCAGCGCGTCCTCGCCCTCCTCGGCCTCCCGCGCGATCATCAGGGCGGCGGCGAGGATGGCGGGGGCGGTGTCGCGGCCCACCGGCTCGACCACCACCCGCGCGTCGGTCTGGCCGATGCCGGCCGCCTGCTGCGCGGCAAGGAAGCGGAAATCGACGTTGGTAATGGCGACGGGGCGGGTGAAGTGGGGCCCTGCAAGGCGGCGGAGCGTCGATTGGTAGAGGCTCTCCTGGCCGAGGAGCGGCGCGAACTGCTTGGGGAACGCCTTGCGCGAGGTGGGCCAGAGCCGCGTGCCGGAGCCGCCGCAGAGAATGACGGGGTGGATCATGGGGCCTTCCTTCGCCGTGCCGCTTCCGGCTGCCAATGCCACGCCCCGGCGGCGCTGTCACCCTGCAGGGCCGCCGGAAGGGCGGTCGGGCGCCGTTCGTGGCGGCCGCGCCGCCTTGGGGTGCCACCTGCCGCGTTCGCCCGCTGCTCAGTCCGCCGGTCGGGTCTGCAGGAAGCGCGGCGGCGCGCCCTCTGGCGTGAACACCGCCGCCGTCAGCCGCCCCGACCGCCACGCGCCCGTGTCGACGGCGACATGGCCGGCGCGGACCCTCGGCTCGGGCACGATGGTGTGCCCGTGCACCACCCACGCCCCGTCGGTGCGGGCGACGAGGCTGCGTCCGGGCCGCGCCCAGGTCAGCGTTTCGGGGTCCTGCGCCTCCATCGGTTTTTCCGGATCGGTCAGCGCGTGCACCGCCACGAGATCGCCCGAGCGCCACCAGAGCGGCCGCTCGGCGAGCCAGGCGCGCAGGTCTCCCCCGAGCGCCCCGGCGAGGCGCGCGGCGAGGTGCGCGGCCTCCCCCTCGTCGGACGCGGCCCGGCCGGGAAGGAGGCCATAGCTGTAGACCGTCTCCTGCCCGCCGATCGCGAGCCAGTGCGCTGCGGTCTCGGGGTCGCCGAGGAACTCGAGCAGCATGCGATCGTGATTGCCCGCCAGACATGTGACATGCGCCGCGGCCTCATCCAGCGTTTTCAGGCGGTCGAGCAGGGCGGCGCTATCGGGGCCGCGGTCGACGTAGTCGCCGAGAAAGACGAGGTCGTGGGGCGCCTCGCCGGCGTCGTCGGCCACTGCCTCGAGCATCGCCTCGAGCAGGTCGAGCCGGCCGTGCAGATCGCCCACCGCGTAGGTCGGGCGCGCGGGGCGCGGCGGCTGGGGCGGGTCCGCCTCGCGCCGCGACAGCAGCCGGCGCAGGATCATCGCGCCGGCCCCGGGTCGAGCGTGATGCCCAGCACCCAGCCCGCGAGGAAGCCGCCGAGGTGGGTCTGCCAGGCAAGTTGCCCCGCAAGCAGCAAGTGCAGCGCCACGTTGATCGCGAGCAGGATCAGCACTGCCCGGCCGGCGAAGCGGAGGGCGTCGCGGAGCGTCGGCTGGTCCTCCCACATCCACGCGAGCAGGGCGCCAGCGAGGCCGAACAGGGCGCCCGAAGCGCCGACCATCGGCTGCCCCGACTGCGCCAGCAGGCCGAACACGCCGGCGCCCCCGACCGCCGTGCCGAGATAGATGGCCGAGAAGCGCCACGGGCCCACCCGCTCCAGCGCGGCGAGGCCGAGCGACCAGAGCGTGACCATGTTCAGCGCGAGGTGCCCGAGCCCGCCGTGCAGGAAGGCGTAGGTCAGGAACATCGCCCCCGCCTGGCCGGGGTAGTTGGCCTGCCAGTCGCGCAGGAGCCCTGGCCAGAAGGCGCCATGCTCGTAGGCCCAGCCGCGCAGGCGCGGCGAGCCGAGCAGGCCCTGGTCGCCTGCCGCGAGCGCCAGCTCGACGCCCACGCACATCAGGGTCAGGCCGGCGAGGATCGCCACGCCGGCCCTGTCGGGCCCGCGTCCGGCTGGCCATCGCTCGGGCGGGTCGCCGCTTTTGGCCATCGGGGATGCGCGCCATGTCATGGGAGATCATTGGGGGCAGGCGGCGCCGGCGGCAAGGGGACGCGGCGCTGCGCCGCTCACGGCAGCAGGTCGAACCGGCGCGACACGGTGGCAAAGACCGCGTTCTCGATGATCGGATCGAGGCCGGTCTCGCGCGAGGTGGAGTGGCGCAGGCCGAGGTTGAAGTTCCAGTCCTCCGTCAGGCGCCGCGAATAGGCGACCTGCAGGCTGGTGCGCTGGCGGTCGGTCTCGTCGGGGTCGACCGCGTCGGTGGCGGCGAGCCCGAGGGAGAGCGACACCTGCGACAGCCGCGAAAGCTCGTGCCGGTAGCCGAGATTGGCTACGGTCGAGAAGACGTCGGTATCCTCGTCAGAGGACACCTGCTGCGACAGGCGCAGCGTCAGCGCGCCGCGCGGGGTGGGCCGGGAATAGGCGAGGTTACCCACGAGGCGGAGATCGTCGTCCGACTCTCCGGCGGTGATCCCGAGGCTTGCGTCGAGGCTGCTGCGCGGCAGCTCCAGCGCGCGTCCGAAGCGCAGGGTCGTGCGCGTGCCCTGCTCGCCGAGCTGGCGAGACAGGCTGGCCGTGATCTCGCCGTTCGGCCGCTGCTGGGAGAGCGACATGGAAAAGACCGGCGCGTCCTGCCGCTCGGTGCTGCGCGCGCCGCCGCGCGTGCGGGTGATCTCCTCGACCGAGTAGCCGAGGCGGGCCGAGACGCTCAGCCCCGTGTTCCAGGCATGGCTCAGCCCGACCGTCGCCGCGATGTTCGACTCGAAGGTCTCCTCGGCGTCGTCTTCGTCGCGCTCGCGGTAGTCGAGATCGAGCAGAAGGCGCGTGGTGCGGGTAAGCGCGAGGCTCAGGCCCTGGTCGAAGGTCAGGGTGACGGAATCGTTCAGATCGGGGTCGGTCGTGTCGGAATAGCGCGTGTCGGCATAGCCGAGCTCGGCAGAGTAGGTGGCCGGCCCGTCGCGGCCCAGGACGAGCCCGGCGCCGAGGCGCGTGGCGGCCCGGGTGCCGCGGTCGAGAATGAGGTCGTCGGGGTCGCCGTCGCCGTCGAGATCCTCGAACTCGACACGTTCGCGACCGACATCCACGACCGAGTAGGCGGCATCGAGCGACAGCTGGGCGGATCGGGTCCGGCGCTGGTAGGCGACGCGCAGGAACGGCGACTTCAGCCCGGGATCGGCGATTTCCTCGTCGGCATAAGCGCCGAATTCGAGCTGCACGCCGCCCGAGATCGTCAGCCGCTCGGTGCGCGTGCGCGCATCGTAGGTCGCACGCAGATTGGTCTGCGAGAGCACCGAGGTTCCGGCCGGCTCGCGTTCGCGGTCGATGTTGTCGGAGGCGGTGACGCCGCTCGTGACGTCGAGCCGCAAAACGGGGCCGGGCACGGTCTCGGCTCCCTGCTGGGCGGCCGCCGGCAGCGCGGACAGCACGACGGCGAGGGTCAGCGCGCCGCGCGGGCGGGAGCGTCGTTCCGGGCGCCGCGCCGCCGTGGTCATGGGCGTATCACTCGAACAGGCGGCGCTCCGGCACGAGAAGGACATCGCCCTCGCGCAGCAGCGGCTCGTTGACCATCCGGGCGCCGCGCGAGATCGCGCGGTAGTCGATCACGAAGAGACGCTGCGCACCGGTCTGCGGATCGGTGCGGCGCAGCTGCAGCCGCTTCGTCGCCGCGAAGGGGGTGAACCCGCCCGATTGCGACAGGAGTTGCAGCACGCTGGTGCCCGGCAGCACCGCCTTCGGCCCCGGCGCGTTGACCTCGCCCATGAGGTAGACGGTGAGCGTCTCGTCGGCCTCGGCGTCCGCATCCCCCTCCGAGACGCGGGCGACGGACACGAACACGGTCGGCGGATTGGTGAAATTGGAGGAAAGTGCCGACGCGAGCGCCCGCTCGACCTGCCCGACCGTGCGCCCGCCGGCGGCGACGGTGCCGGCGAGCGGGAAGCTGAAGCGACCGTCGGGCAGGATGAGCACCTGCCGGTTTAGGTTGGGGTCCTCGAGCACCTCGATAGCGAGCGAGTCGCCCGGCTGGATCTGGTAGTTGCCGCCCTGCGCGGCGGCGAGGCTCGCCCAGACGAGGGTGCAGGCCGTCGCCATGAAAACGAGCAAAGCGCGAACCATGAAGTGCCTCCGGCTTCCGTTGCGAGGGCCGCACGAGGCGGGCACGGGCGCCGCCGCGCCCGCGCGGCGATTGCCTACTCGCCTACAACGCCGGGAGTCGCCTGCGGAAGTGCGTCGAGCGTCTCTGCGGCAGAACCCTCACCGGTATCGCGGTTTTGCAACTCCTGAAGCAGCGCACGCGCATCGTCGAACGCCGGCCTCGGGTCGGCCCTGGCGAGCTCGATCGCCCGTTCCAGCTGGCGGATCGCCTCGTCGGGGCGCTCGAGCGCGGCATAGGTGCGGCCGAGATGGTATTGCACCAAGGGGTCGTCGGGCAGGCCGCGGGCGGCGGGGCGAAGGTATTCGAGGGCCGCCTCGTAGTTGCCGAGGCGGAACTGGATCCAGCCGTAGGTGTCCTGGTAGGGTGGGAACTCGGTGCCCCTCAGGCGCCGGGCGATGCGCGCTGCGCGATCGAGGCTCTCGGCGTCCTCGCGCTGGGTCGAGAGCAGGCTGGCGAGGTTGTTGGCGATCACGCTGGTCGCGGTGTTGCGGGCGTACAGCTCCTCGTAGATGCCGATCGCCGCATCGTAGTCGTGCTGGCGCTCCAGGAAAGTGGCGCGCATCCACATCAGGTCGGCCGCCTCGGGGATGGCCGTCAGGCCCGCCTCGAGGGCGTCGCGCGCCTCCTCGGCCTTGCCCGCCTGATTGAGGGTGCGAATCAGCTCGAGCCAGACGCGCTCGCCGCCCGACCCGTCGTCGATCAGGCCGCGGAAGCCGGCCTCGGCCGCCTCGAGGTCGCCGTCGGCGGAATCGATCGTGGCAAGCAGGAAGCGCAGGGCCGGGTCGTCGGGACTCTCGTCGAGCAGGCGTTCGAGGTAGGCGCGCGCGTCGTCGATATTGCCGCGTTCGAGCTGGGTGGTGACGATGGCGATTTCCGCGGCGCGATACCCGTCCTGGTTGTCGGCGAGTTCGCGCAGGAAGCCGATCGCCTCCTCGTCGCGGCGCTGCGCGCGCAGCACGGTCAAGCGCAACTGGTCGGCGGTCAGCCGCGCCGCCTCGCCCGGCAGGCCGCGCAGGGCCTGCTCGACGCGCTCGGCCCGGTCCCAGTCGCGCAGGGCGATGTAGACGTTGCCCAGCTCGGCCAGGAGCTCGGGGTTCTGCGGCGTGATCCGCAGCGCGTCGATCAGCACGGCTTCGGCGGGCTTGAACCGGTCCTCCGAAACCAGGAAGCGCGCGTAGACGAGCGACGTCTCCGGCGCGCGGTTCGACATCTCGGTGGCGAGCGCCAGCATCTCGCCGGCCAGGTCGCGGTCGCCGTTGCGCAAGTGCGCCTCGGCGAGACGCGAGAAGATCTCGGGGTTCTCGGGTTCCTGGTCCTGCGCACGGCGCAGCGCGATGATCGCTTCGTCGACGAGGTCGGCCTCGATCATCCACTCCGCCCGCATGACGAGCGACGCCACGTGCGAGGGATCCACCTCGAGGATCTCCTCGATGATCGCGCGGGCGCCCACCTCGTTGCCGTCGCGCACCAGCAGCCGGGCGTAAGACGCCTTGATGTCGTTGGTCTGGCTGCCCGGCGCGGCGTTGGCGACGATGTCCTCGAACTCGCGCAGGGCCTCGTCCCGCCGACCCTCGTCGTAGAGCAACGAGGCGCGCAGCGAGCGGAACAGGTCGTCGTTCGTGCCCTCCTGCACGAAGCTCTCGGCCTCTTCCATCGCGGCCTCGGGCCCGCGCGTCTCGGTGAGGAACTGCAGCAGCGACAGGCGCGCCTCGTCGTTCTCCTGCCCGGGCACGATGCGGTCGCGCAGGAAGCGCTCGGCGCCGTCGAGATTTCC
>LJNT01000140.1:0-11795 GCA_001314685.1 Rhodobacteraceae bacterium HLUCCA09 | reverse complement strand
GCGTAGAACTGCATCAGTGAGCGGGGCAGCTCCCGGTCCTCCGGGAAGGCGCGGATCATGTCGCGCAGCGTGTCCTCGATCCCGTCGTCGTCCTGCAACTGCCCGTGGATGCCGAGACGCATCTGGAAGAAGCGCCGGTCGCGCGGTGCCAGCTCCTGCACTTCGTCGAGCTCCTCGAGCGCCGCGGCGAACTCGCTCTCGAGCATGAGGTTGTCGATGATCACGGCCCGGTTGATCACGCTGTCGGGCAGCTCGTCGCGCAGCGCCTCGGCGCGCCTCGCCGCCTCGCGCCGGGCTGCGGGCGACTCGTTCACGACCGCCTCCTGGTAGTCGAGCGCGGCCGAGATGACCTGGGCGCGCCCGCTGTCCGGGGCGAGCTCGACCACCGTCTTGCCGTGCGCGCGGGCGGATTCGAAATCGTTGGCAAGCAGGCTCAGCTCCGACAGGATGAGCCGCGCCTCGACATCGTTGGGGAACTGCTCGACGAGCCGAAGGTATTGCTCCGCCGCCGCGTCCGTGGCGCCCTCATCGAGCAGCAGGCGGGCGATCGTCGCCCGGGCGTCGCGGTGCCGCGGATCAAGCTCGAAGACGCTGCGAAGCTCGACCTTGGCGCGCGCAACGTCACCGTTGTCGATGAGGGCGAGAGCGTTCTGGAAATGCGCCTCGGCTCGCTCCTCCGCGGAGTCGCACGCGGCGAGGAACAGGGCGAGCGCTGCGCAGCCGGCGAACGCGCGCACTCGTGCGGAAACAGATCGTGAACTCATGGAACCCTCCAGCTTCGGCGGGATTATCGCAGGTGTCATTGCGAATTTCCATATCGCTTCACCATGCCATCGGGCGGGCAACCGGCGCTGCGGGTCACGGTTTCGTGCATGGGCTCCGAACCTGTCCACCGTCGTGTCACACGCGCACGGACTGCCTGCCAGTCAGCCTGCACGAGATCTGAAAAACCATAGCATGCGGGCCATGGCCGGGGCAGAGAGACATGGGTGCAGGTCGGTGGTGCAGGTCTGTCAGGGTGCGCGTCAGCACCCCGTGCCGCGCATGACCACCACGACCGTGCGGGCGAGCGTCGCGACGTCCAGCTTGAGCGACAACTCGGCGGCGTAGACCTCGTCATAGCCGGCCCGGCTGGCGAAGGTGTTGTCGTTGCGCTCCGACACCTGCCACAGGCCGGTGATCCCGGGCCGCAGCGTGTAATAGGCATGGCCGGGATAGAGCGACCGCTGGTCCGGCATCATCGGGCGGGGGCCGACGAGCGACATGTCTCCGCGCAGCACGTTCCAAAGCTGGGGAAGTTCATCCAGCGAGGTCCGGCGGAGGAAGGCCCCGAGGCGGGTCACCCGCGGATCCTGGCGAAGTTTCTGGCGTTCCTTCCACTCGGCGGCGGCGCCCGGGTCTCGCCTGATCAGGTCGCGCAGTGCGCGCTCTGCATCGGGCACCATCGTGCGCAGCTTGAGGATGGTGAAGACACGACCGTCGCGACCCAGGCGCTTCTGCCGGAACAGGGGCGCGCCCCCGTCGAGGGCGATCAGGAAAGAAAGCAGGACCACCAACGGTGCCACGAGCGGCGCGAGGACGATGACGGCCGCCACGTCGAGCGTGCGCTTGCCGACGTTGCGGTAGAGTCGAAGCGGTGCGTCGGCGGTCTGCGATGAGGCGGCAGATGACAGCCCGTGCGTGGGTCCGACACCTTGGCGAGCAGCAACGTCTACGGCGTCGGTCACGACATACCCCTCAACACGTATCCCCTGTCGGCGTTCTCGCGCAGCGGGGACGATGCGTAAAGGATTTTCTGGAACGCCGCGGTCGGAAACTCGCATGTGCAGCATTTGCCGGCACTGGTGTTCACGAAGGCGGCGCTTGCCGTGTTGCGTCCAGAACCTCGCGCCATGTAGAAGCCTGCCGTATACATCGGCGGAGCCGGGCATTACGCCCGTCGTCGACGACGAACCGCCGTCGGCCCAACGCGGGTGGCGGCCGCAGGGCGGGCGACCGGATATCGCGAGGGGCTCACGTGTTAGGCGGTGACATTTACCAAGGGTTCTACGGGTTCTCGGAGCGCCCGTTCACGCTCTTGCCAGATCCCGACGCGCTATACTGGGCGGACGGGCACACGGCGGCGTTCACGGTCCTCGAATACGGCATCGTCTCACGCGCGCCCATCACCGTGCTGACCGGCGAGATCGGTGTCGGCAAGACGACGGTGCTGCGAAAGCTCCTCGAGCAGCTTGACGACTCCACCACGGTGGCGCTGGTCTCGAACGCGCACGGCGGCCGGGCCGAGATGCTGCGTTGGGTCACGAACGCCCTCGGTCTGCGGCCCGAGCCCGGGGCCGATTACGTCTCGCTCTTCCAGAGCCTGCAGGACTTTCTGGTCGAGGAATACGCGGCCGGACGCTTCGTCACGGTGATCATCGACGAGGCGCAGAACCTGTCGGTCGAGGCGCTGGAAGAGCTCCGGATGCTGACCAACATCAACTCGGGCAAGGACGAGCTGCTGCAATTGATCCTCGTTGGGCAGTCGGAGTTGCGCAACCGCATCATGCGCCCCGAACTTCAGCAGTTCGCGCAGCGGATCGTGGCCGCCTACCACCTGCTGCCGCTGGACCACGCCGCCACGACCGCCTATGTGCGCTTCCGGCTGGTGCGGGCGGGCGGGCGCGAGGATCTGTTCTCCGACGCGGCGCTCGAGGAGATATCGCGCCTCACCGCCGGTGTGCCGCGCCTGATCAACAAGTTGTGTGAATTCTGCCTCGTCTATGGTGCGATTAACGAGGAGGATCCGGTAACGATGGAGACGGTCCGGCAGGTCGTCGACGATGGGATCTTCGTCACCGGGTTCATCGAAAGCGGGAAGGCCGCCGAATGAACGCCGAACTCCGATACTACCTCTCCATCGCCCTGAGGCGCCTGCCTCTTTTCCTGCTGGTGTCGCTCACGGTGACGTCGGTCGGCCTCGCCATCGCCGTCATTCTGCCGACGATCTACACCGCGCAGGGCAGGCTGCTGGTGGAGGATCCGCAGATCCCCGACAGCCTCGCCAGGTCGACGGTGCAGGTCAACGAGCAGGAGCAGCTCGCCATCCTCCAGCAGCGGGTGTTGACGCGCACGAACCTGCTCGAGATCGCCCGCGAGCACGAGGTCTACGAGGGGATCTCGGAGATGAACGCCGACGAGATCGTCTCGCGCATGCGGGCCGACAGCCGTTTCGCCGTGAGCGGGCGGCGCGATTCGGCGACGCTGATGGACATCCGCTTCGAGGCGCGCACGGGCGACATCGCGGCCGATGTCACCAACGACTTCATCACGCGGATCCTCTCGGTGAACGCCACGCAGCGCCAGTCTCGCGCCAACGAGACGCTCAGCTTCTTCCAGGATGAGGTGGAGCGGCTCGAGACGGAACTCGCCCTGCGCAACGAGGAGATGCTGCGCTTCCAGAACGAGAACCGCGAGGCGCTTCCCTCCACCCTGTCGTACCGGCTGAGCCAGCAGGCCAACATGCAGGAGCGCGTCGCCCAGTTGCAGCGCGACCGGTCCACGCTCGAGCAGCAGCGTGCCCGCCTGTTCGAGTTGCAGCAATCCGGCATGTCGCGCGCGCGGCTCGATGGCGAGCAGGCCACGCCGGAGCAGCGTCAACTGGCCAGCCTGCGCAACGAGCTTTCCTCGATGCGCGCGATCTACGCAGAGGAGAGCCCGCGGGTCCGCCTGCTGCGGACGCGGATCGAATCGCTGGAGGAGCAGATCGACGCGCAAGTGGCGGTCGACGTGGCGTCTGCCGACGGCGAGACCCGGATCGACCCTATCGAGCTCGAGATCGACGAGATCGACAGCGAGGTCGACCGCATCGACGAGGAACTGGCGCGGTTGCAGTCGGATCTCGTGCGGCTCGAGCGCACGATCGACCGCACGCCCGCCAACGCCATCACCCTGGACGCGCTGCGCCGCGACTACGATCACATTCTGCAGCAATATCAGGGGGCGCAGTCGCGTCTGGCGCAGGCTTCGACCGGCGAGCGGATCGAGACGCTCAGCAAGGGTCAGCGCATCACGGTGGTCGAGCAGGCGACCGCGCCCAGCGAGCCCTCCGACCCGAACCGGCCTCTGATCGCCGGGATGGGAGCCGCGATGGGAATCGGGCTCGGCGGCGCCCTCGTGGTGCTGCTCGAACTTCTCAACCGGTCGATCCGCCGCCCTGTCGACCTGACGAACCGGCTCGGCATCACGCCGATCGCGACCGTCCCCTACATCGCAACGCCGTGGGAGCGGATCCGCAAGCGACTCGTCGGCCTCCTTCTGGTGCTGGCGATTCTTGCGGGCATTCCCGCGGGGCTTTGGTTCGTTCATTATCAGGTGATGCCGCTCGACCTCGTCTACGACAGGATCCTGTCGGAAATGCTGCCCTGACGAGGTGCGCGGCCGTGGAGAGGATCTGACCCCGGATGGAACGCCTGAAAGCCGCGCTCGACAAGGCACGAGAGACCCGCGCCGCAACCGCAGCCTCCGCGCCCGCGACTGCAGCGCGCGCCAACCCGGCGGCGAAGCCGGCGCCGCGCGGCAACGGACATGCCAGTGCCGATGCCGGTGCGGCGCGCCGCCCGCAGGCCGCCGGCTCCGAGCCGGCCCCGTCCACCGGCTCGTCCGGGGCCGTGGAGGCGGCATGGGCGGAGATCCAGACGTCGGAGATCGACCCCCGCCGCCTGGTGAAGAGGCGTCTGATCTCGTTCGGGCGGCAGGCCGAGGCCACCGCCTTCGACGTCTTGCGCACCAAGATGCTGCAGGTGACGGGCGCCAACGGGTGGAAACGCGTCGCCATAACATCTCCGCTTCCGGGATCGGGCAAGACCACCACCTCGATCAACCTGGCGGTGGCGCTGGCCCGGCAGGTAGACCTGCGCATCATCCTCATCGATCTCGACATGCGTCGCCCGGCGGTCGCCCGCTCGCTGGGCATTTCCGGCAAGACAGGCGTGGCGCCGGTGCTCGAGGGGCGCGAGAGCTTCGGGCGGCAGGCCCGCCGGCTGGGCGACAACCTCGCCATCGCGATGAACTTCGCCCCCCTGCGCGACCCCTCCGACCTGTTCCTGCGCGCCCGCACGTCGGAGGTGCTCGACGAGATCGAGGCCACCTACCGCCCCGACCTGATCCTGTTCGACATGCCGCCGCTGCTGGTCAACGACGATGCCTCGGCGTTCCTGCGCAACGTCGACTGTGCCCTCATGGTCGCCGAGGCGGGCGCCACGACGATCTCCCAGGTCGATGTCTGCGAAAAGGAACTCGCGGAGCAGACCAACGTGCTGGGCGTCGTGCTCAACAAGTGCCGCTTCTTCTCCGACGGCTATTACCGCTACTATCAGGCCTACGGCGACGACTGACGCCCGCTAATCCAATCTTCACGCCTCGCGCCTAGCTCTTGCGGTGGGTGTGTGAAGAGGTGGTGATATGGGCGCGAACGCGAATGCGCCGATCGTCATCAAGCGCAAGAAGGTCGTCGCAGGCGAAGGGCACCACGGCGGTGCCTGGAAGGTCGCCTATGCCGACTTCGTGACCGCGATGATGGCGTTCTTCCTTCTTATGTGGCTGCTCAACGCGACCACCGAGAAACAGCGCAAGGGGCTGGCGGATCACTTCAATCCGACGGTGCCGATCGCGCGCGTGACCGGCGGCGGCGACGGCGCGCTGGGCGGCGACAGCGTCTTCACGGAGGAGACACTGGCGCGGATGGGGGTCGGCGCGACCAGCCCCCAGGAGTTCGAGCGCAACGCCGCCGACATCCGCGCGACCGAGGACACCGCGTTCGAGGAGCTCGAGGAGATGCTGCTCGGCCGCGGCGCCGAGGCGGTGCTCACCGAGAACGAGTTGCGCCACATCGTGACGCGCATCACCGATGCCGGTCTGGTCGTGGAGGTGTTCTCGCTGCCCGGCGCGCCGATCTTCGACTCCGAGACCGAGGCGCCGACCGAGCTGCTCGACAGGCTGCTCGACGTGGTGGGCCGGCTCTTTGCGATGGCCACCAACCGCGTCGCGGTCGAGGGCTACAGCCGCGCGCGCCCTGTCGTGCTGCGCGACAACCCGGTGTGGGATCTCTCGATCGAACGGGCGGAGGGGGCACGCGACGCGCTCACGGCACGCATCGCCGACGACCGCATCCGCCGGGTGACCGGCCATGCCGACCGCCGTCCGGCGGTCGAGCCGCCGATGTCGGTGCGCAACGACCGTCTGGAAATGACGCTGCTGCGCAGCGACGCCGAGTGAGCCGCGGGGCTGCGCGACGGATGTGCGAAACTCCCGCGAAGTTTAGCTGTTAGCGGGGCCTTAAGCGCCCGGTCGCCATAAGGGAGGCGTCCGAGGCCAACGCAAGAAAGGCGTCCTGATGACCATTTCCTCCTCGCTCAACGCCGGTGTCTCTGGCCTGGCGGGCAATGCCAGCCGGCTCTCCACGATCTCCGACAACATCGCCAATTCCAGCACGGTCGGATACAAGCGCGCAGAGACGACGTTTCGCGCGCTCGTCACCTCGCCGGGCGCGGGCAGCTACACGGCGGGGGGGGTCAGCGTGGTCACGAGCCGCGCGATCGACCAGGAGGCGGGGCTGCGGACCACGTCGAATTCCACCGATCTCGCCGTGCGCGGCCGCGGCTTTCTGCCGGTCACGCCGATCACGAGCCTCGGCTCGCCGCTCCCGAACTACCCGCTGAACCTCTCGACCACCGGCTCCTTCCGGACCGACGACGAGGGCTACCTCGTGACCGAAACGGGTTTCGTGCTGATGGGCTGGCCCGCCGCCGCCGACGGCTCGATCCCCGATTTCGCACGCGATACCGGCGACGGGCTCCGCCCGGTGCAGATCAACGTCAACCAGGCCACCGGCGAGCCGACGACCGAGGTCTCTCTCGGGCTGAACCTGCCGGCGACCGAAACCGAGTTCCCCGAGGTGCCGCTGACGGGCCCTGTCGAGCCCTTCGTGCTGCCGGTGGAGTACTTCGATAACCTCGGACGCTCTCAGACGCTGAGCATGGAGTTCCTGCCGTCGCAGCCCGCTGCCGCCGGCGACCCCGCGACCAACGTGTGGAACCTGACGATCCGCGACAGCGCCTCGTCGTCGGATGCCGACCCGGATGGCAATGCGATCGTCGGCCTGTTCCGAGTGGAGTTCAACGACGACCGGGCGACCGGCGGCACGATCGACAACGTGACCGCGACCGACACCTACGAAGACGGCACGACTCTCGGCGCAGCCGACTTGCCCGCGAGCCTGGTCGGCGGTGCCGGGGTCGACTGGGGGTGGGACGACGTGAACGGCGACCTGTCGATCAGCGTGGGGGCCACGAACGATGCCGCCGAAGGCATCACCGGCGGGCCGATCAACCTCAACATCGGAGCGCCCGAAGAGCCCGGCAAGCTGACCCAGTATTCCGAGAGCTTCTCGCCGAACTTCGTCGGCAAGGACGGCTCTCCGGTGGGCGGCCTGCAGAACGTCGAGGTCGATCGCAACGGCTTCGTCAAGGCGAACTTCGACAACGGGCTGACGCGCACCGTCTTCCAGATCCCGCTGGTCGACATGCCCAACCCGAATGGCCTCGTGCCGCAGGACGGTCAGACCTACGTGCCCTCCACCGATTCGGGCAGCTTCTTCCTCTGGCGGGCCGGCGACGGTGCGACCGGCGACATCGTGAGCTACGCGCTGGAGGAATCCGCCACCGACGTGGCCGGCGAACTCACCTCGCTGATCGAGACGCAGCGCGCCTACTCGTCGAACGCCAAGGTCATCCAGACCGTCGACGAGATGCTGCAGGAGACCACCAACATCAAGCGGTGATCCGCGAACCCCGGGGGGTGACCCATGAGCCTGTCCTTCGCCCTGTTCAACGCCGCGAGCGGCCTGCGCGCCCAGGGGCGCGCGGCCGAACTCGTCTCGGGCAACGTCTCCAACGCGCTCACGCCCGGCTACGCGCGGCGCGAGCCGATGCTCACGACCGATATCGTGGGCGGCAACGGCGGCGTGCGCGTCTCGGGCATCGCCCGCATCGTCGACCCCGTCGTGATGGCCGACCGGCGTCTGGCCGAGGCTGGTGCCGGCCGCGCCGACACGCTCGCCCGGGCGCTCAAGTCGGTCGAGCAGGCGATCGGCGAGCCCTCCGATCCGGGCTCCCTGTCCGAGTTGGTCGCGCGGTTCTCGTCTCGGCTGATCGAGGCGTCGAGCCAGCCGGAATCGGAGCTGCGCCTGCGCCAGGCCGTCGCGGCGGCGCGCGGGCTGGCCGAGGGGGTCGCCACGACCGGCGCCGCGATACAGCAGATGCGGAGCCGTGCCGACACCTCGATCGCCCAGATGGTCGACCGGGTGAACACGGCGCTGCAGCAGGTCGACACCCTCAACGACCAGATCCTGCGCCTCGGCGCGAAATCGCGCGACAGCTCCGCCCTGCAGGAGGCGCGCCAGCAGGCGATCGATTCCGTCGCCGAGATCCTGCCGATCCGTGAAGTGCAGCGCGCCAACGGGGCGGTGGCGCTCTTCACCGGCAACGGTGCGCCCCTGCTCGATGGCCGCGTCTGGGAGCTCGGCTTCACCGCGGCCGGCGCGGTTCAGCCCGAGATGACGGTGGAGGCCGGGGCGCTCTCCGGCCTCAGCATCGGCGGTGTGCCGGTCGACCCGACCGGCGACCGCTCGCTCCTCGGCGCGGGCGCGCTGATGGCCCAGTTCGAGCTGCGCGACATTGCCGGCCCCGAAGCGCAGCGCGCCATCGACGCGGTCGCCCGCGACCTCGTCGAACGGTTCCAGGATCCGGCGCTCGACCCCAGCCTCGGTGCGGGCGGAGCCGGCCTCTTTACCGATCGAGGCCTTGCGTTCGACCCCGCCGCTCCACCGCCGCCGCTGCCGCGCCCCTATCCCGAGGAGGGGCTGGCGCAGCGGCTGTCGATCAACCCCCTCGTCGCCGCCGATGGGGCAGACGAGGTCTGGCGCCTGCGCGACGGCCTCGGGGCGCCCGCACCCGGACCGGTGGGCGACCCGTCGCTGATCGTCGCGCTCAGCGAGCGCCTGGACGATGCCCGACTGATCGCGTCCGGCCCCCAGCAGGGGCAGACGCGTGGCTTCGCCGACCAGGTCGCTGTTTTCCTCAGCGGGGTTGCCACGACGCGGCAGGCGCGCGAGGGCGAGGCCGCGTTCGAGGGCGCCCGCCTCGCCGGCTACCGCGAGGCCGAGGCGGCCGGCGGCGTCGATACCGACGACGAGATGCAGAAGCTCCTGGTGATCGAGCAGAACTATGCTGCCAACGCTCGGGTGATCCAGACGATCGACCAGCTGATGGACGAATTGAGGAGGATCTGACGTGACGCCCGACTTCATGACCGTGGGCGATTACGCCCGCCAGCTCGTCCAGCGCCGCCAGAACGCCGATGTGCGCGCGCAGATGGATCGCCTGCTTGCCGAGACCGGCAGCGGAAAGAAGGCCGACCTGCCCGGCGCGCTGCGCGGCGACTTCACCCGCCTCGCCGCGTTCGAGCGCGACCTCGCCGATCTCGCCGCCTTCGAGACCGCGGGCGCCGAGTTGCGCATGCGGATGGAGGCCGCGCAACGCGCGCTCGGCGGCGTGCAGGACGACACGAAGGCGTTCGCCGGTGACCTCATGAACGCGCCGATCGGCCAGGCGCTGGGCCTCGACGTTCTGGCCGAGGACGCGCGCGGCCGGTTCGAGGCGACGGTCTCGCGGCTGAACACCACGGTCGCCGGCCGGACGGTCTTTGCGGGCATCGCCACTGACGGCCCGGCCCTCGCCCCGGCGGAGGACATGCTCACGACGCTCGAGGCGCTCGTTTCTGCCGCGCCGGATGCCGCGTCGGCCGAGACGGCGGTCCGCGACTGGTTCGCGCCCGGCGGCGGGTTCGACACGGCGGGCTATCTCGGCGACACGACTCCTGTGCCCGACCAGCCGATCGGCCCGGGGGTGCGGCTTGGCCTGTCGGTCACGGCCGAGGACGCGGCGATCCGCGGCACTCTCGCCGCACTCGCCGTTGCGGCATTTTCGGGCACCGGTCCGATGGCCGGCTCCCCGTCGGCACAGCAGGCGCGCCTCGTCAACGCCGGCGTCGCGCTGCACGGCGCGCAGACGGGCCTGTCGGACCTGCGCGGCCGTGTCGGCGCGGGGGAGGCGCGCCTCGACGAGGTGGCGACCCGCAATGCGGCCGAGACCTCGGCTCTCGAGATCGCCCGCAGCGCCCTGACCGACGTCGACATCTACGACAAGGCGACCGAGCTCGAGGCGGTCCAGGGCCAGCTCGAGCTGCTCTATGCCATCACCGCGCGCAGCGCCCGGCTGAGCCTGGTCTCCGCGCTCTGAGGCGCGACATCCGTCGCCGGCCCGCCACGCGGGACCGGCACGCTTCCAGAAAGGGGGCATCGCCGATGCGATATGGAACGATACCGGGAGACGGCCGCGCGTCGTGCCGTCTCTGGCGGCGGCTTGCGGGAGCGGCGGCTGTGGCCGCGCGGATCTGCCTCGCGCTCGCCGTGTGGTCGGCGGCCGCGACGGCCTCGCCCATCCGCCTGAAGGATCTCGTGGAGTTCGACGGCGTGCGCGGCAACGACCTCGTGGGATACGGTCTCGTCGTCGGTCTCAACGGCACGGGCGACGGTATCCGCAACTCGCCCTACACCGAAGAGATCATGTCGAACGTCCTCGAGCGCCTCGGGGTAAACGTGACGGGAGAACAGTTCCGCCCTGCCAACGTCGCCGCCGTCTTCGTGACCGCGGCGCTGCCGCCCTTCGCCCGTGCCGGCTCGCAGATCGACGTGACCGTCTCGGCCATCGGCGATGCGTCGAGCCTGCTCGGCGGAACGCTGGTGATGACGCCGCTCACCGCGGCCGATGGCCAGATCTACGCGGTGAGCCAGGGCACGGTGATCGCCGGAGGCGCGGCGGCCGAGGGCGAGGCGGCGACCGTCGTGCAAGGCGTGCCGACCTCGGGCGCGATCCCCGCCGGTGCGCGGGTCGAGCGCGAGATCGACTTCGATTTCTCGCAAATGGCCACCATGCGGCTTGCCCTGCGCGAGCCCGATTTTACCACGGCCGGCCGCATCGAGACCGTCATCAACGGTGCCTTCGGCGCTCCGGTCGCCCGGATGCTCGACGCCGGCACCGTCCAGGTCGACGTATTGTCGACGGGCGCGCGCTCGCCCGCCCACGCGATCGGCCTCATCGAGAACCTTGCCGTCGAGCCGCAGCGGCGCGCGCGCGTCGTCGTCGATCAGCGCTCGGGCACGATCGTGATGGGCGAGGACGTGCGGATCAGCCGCGTGGCGGTTGCTCAGGGCAACCTGACGCTTCGGATCGAGGAGACGCCGCTCGCGGTGCAGCCCAACCCCTTCGCCCCAGGCCAGACGGTGATCGTGCCGCGCACGGAGGCCGAGATCGAGGAGGAGCCGGGCATCGGTCTCGCCGAGGTGCCGACGACCACCTCTCTTTCGGACGTGGTCGAGGGCCTGAATGCGCTGGGCGTCGGCCCGCGCGACATGATCGACATTCTCAAGAGCATCAAGGCCGCAGGCGCCCTTCACGCCGAGTTCATCGTGCGTTGACGTTCGCCGCTCGCGTACGACGTGCGACGCCGGCGGCCCACCCCTGCACCGCTCGTTGGGGCGCCTGTCGGTCAGCCGTATCGCGGTGCGGTCGGCCGGGCCGGGCCCGCGCGGCATCACTCCCAGGTTCGACAGCAAGACCGCCAAGCAATTGATTTCCATATGGCGGGAAGCGCCATTTTGTGACTGCATACGGGTCGTCAGGCGGGTTTGGGCAGGT
>LJNT01000083.1 GCA_001314685.1 Rhodobacteraceae bacterium HLUCCA09 | reverse complement strand
TCAGCATGTTCCTACCCCGTCCCGAACCTCACACAGAATCGATCTTGCCATGAAGAGCGCGGTCCGGCGAGGGTCTATGTGATCGTCCGGGATGGGACAGGCATACGGGTTTCGGGTGATTGATGCGCGCCGCGTGTGGATCGGGGCCGAACCGGAGCTCCAGCCGTATGGGATTCAAGTAGCTGAAAAGACGCCACTTTGTCGAACTTGCAGGATCCCGATCGGCGTTGGTCGGGATCCCACAGACCGGGCGTTTGGGGCCGCTTCACCAAGAGCGTGAGCCGCGCCGCACTGGGTCCGGGATCACGTCCGTTTCACATCCCGAACCTCACCCAGGATCGAGCGCGCCACGAGCAGCGCCCGCCAGCGAGGGGCAGCGTGATCAGCCGGGGACCGAGCACTTGGGTGAGGCAATACCGTCTCTCATCCTGATGGTCGTGCTGCAGCCCCGCTGGACCTCGGAAAACGGCCAGTGCCCAAGCTGGTCATTCCGGGACGGAGCGACGGTGTGATGCCGTTCGGCCCCAGCGCGACGCCTGGGCAGTCAGGCGGTGGACACGCCGGTGTTCGATTGCTCCTGTGGCGGGTCCGGCGCCGCGTTCACGCGTCCGGAATGGTCAGACCGAGAAACGGCGCGTATTGCTGGGCGCCGAAGATGTCGCCGTCGCCGGGGCTGCCGCTGGGCCGGTCGCGCAGGATGGTGAACTTGATCGCGTAGGCAGGATCGTACTCGACGAACTCTGTCACACGCCCTTCGGTGATGTTCAGGATGCGGGCCACGGCGCCACGGCTGAGCACGCCGGAGCGTTTCACCCGCTCGTAATCGGCGCCCTTGCGGAAGATCACGTCGAAGGTGACCTTGTCGGTGCCTGCATTCTTGCTGCGGATCGTCTTCGCGAGGTCGGACAGCGTTGTCTCAGGCATTCTTGGTCTCCAGTGTCGGAGCGCCGACGCGGTCGACATGACAGGGGAACAGTTCCATCGGGTCGTCCACGGCCATCGTGTGATTGACCGTCCAGCGATGGCCGGGCGACGCCGACAGCACCTCGTCGAAGACGAAGGACACGCCGCCGGCCGTGCCCTTCACGTCGGGCAGGCGTGCGTAGAAGAGCTGGCGCGTGCCGGTCATCGTCACTTCCTCGGCCATCTCGGCGGTCGGCGCGAGGCCCTGGACCACCACCAGAACCTCGTGGCCGGGCCTGTCACGCATGGGTTCCATGGCCCCCATGATCCCGTCGCGACCGAAGACGTTGTAGTGCAGCTCCCAACCCTCGTCGCCGAAGCGCTCGCGGACCTGCTCACGGGCCCATTCGATCGCTTCGTCGACATGGGCGATGGTGTAGGGGTCGCGGATGCCAGCCATGCCGACATAGCGCTCGCCCACCTTGCCCGCGCCCTCGAGTTTCACCCGCAGGTCGGTGGCGGGAACGAAGCGCATGCCTGTCACGCGCGTCGTGCGCGCGCTGACCTGCTCGTAGCGGCACTCGGTCATGTCGAGCATCCCGCCCGCGACGTATTCGTGGAACGGGTCTGCGCGCTCGTACATGGCGTGGCCCGCGACCGAGGCCACGGTGCAGGATTGATGTGGCGCCATCGCGGTGACCTCCACCCAGTCGGCGGTGACCTCGCCCAGCACCGTTTCCTTCGCGCCGTAGGGCTCGGCGCAGAACGACGCGCATTCCAGTACCTTTCCAAGGTAGTAGGCCTGAGCCTCGGGAAAGCCGTGGTGCAAGGCAGGGGCGGCGAAGATCGCACTGTCCGACGAGCGACCGCCGATGATCACGTCGCAGCCCTGCTCGAGAAGCGTCCGGTAGGGGTGAACGCCGGCCATCGCGACGATTCGCGTCGTCGCCTCCAGATCGGCCTCGGTCAGATCGGCGCGGCCGTCGAGGCCGGTCACCGGGCGCCCCCACCGGATGCGTCCTGCCACGACCTCCTTGTCGAGTTCGGAGTAGAACCAGCCGATACGGAAGGGGGCGAGGCCGTGCTCGGCCGCAATCTCGCGGATCATCTGCACGTACATGTCGACGCGCGTGTCCGCGCCGGTGTCGCCTGCCGAGCCGATCAGCATCGGCACGTCGAGCTCGCGCGCCGCCAGCAGCATCTCCTCGAGGTCGTGCCGCTGCCAGGCCTTGGGACTTGCACAGGTATCGGTCCCCAGCGGGACGGGACCGATATCGTCGCTGCCCGAATCCGCCGCTATGTAGTCGGGTTTCTCCGCGACGCCGAGGCGGAAGCTCGCGCGCTTGAGCGGCGCGAAGCCGAGATGCCCGTTCGGGCAGATGATCTTCAGTGATGTCATGGCCCTCTCCGGCGGTTCTTCCAGCGGAACATGCAAGCGACGTGCCACATTCGCGCGCCGGCAGGCCGTTGCGTAAGGACGGCCCGGAAAGAGCGCGGGGCCGGATGGATACGCATCATGCGCGCCTCTCACGCGCGCGGCGTGCGCACCTCACGCGTCGCGCATGGCGAGCTTGGTCATCTGGTGGCGCAGGGCGTGTCGGCTGATCCCCAGCCGAGCGGCCGCGTCCTGCAGATTGCCGTCGGTCGCCACGATCGCCTGTTCGATCATCCCCCGCTGGAAAACGGCGGTGGCCTCGTGGAAGCCACCCCGCGCGAACTCGGTGTCGTAGTCCTGCGGTGGCGGGACCGTCCGACTGCCGGAGCGCACGGTCCGCAAGATCCGGTCCGGCATGTGGCGGGGCAGCACCTCGTCGTCGTCCTCGAGGATGAAGATGCGCTCGAGCAGGTTTTCGAGCTCGCGTACGTTTCCGGGCCAGGGATAGCGCAGCAGGATCTCGCGCGCCTCGTCGCTCAGTCCGCGGACGCGGCGGTCGTACTGGACGTTGAAGCGGTCGATGAAGTGCCGAGCGAGAACGAGGATGTCATCTCCCCGCTCCCGCAGGGGCGGGATGTTCAACGCCACCACCTGCAGGCGGTAGTAGAGATCCTCGCGGAACTTGCCTTCGCGCACCTCCGACAGCAGCACCTTGTTCGTCGCCGCGATGAAGCGGACGTCGACGGAGGTGGTGCGCGTCGCGCCCACCCGGCGGAACTGGTGCTGGTCGAGCAGGCTGAGCAGCTTGGCCTGCAGGGTCAGGTCGAGCTCGCGGATCTCGTCGAGAAAGATGCTCCCTCCATTGGCCGATTCCACCAGCCCGATCCGACGTTCCACTGCGCCCGTAAAGGCGCCCTTCTCGTGCCCGAACAGCTCGGATTCCATCAGGGTCGCCGGGATCGCGGCGCAGTTGATGTCGACGAATTCCTTGCGGTGACGGGTGGACAGCCGGTGAATCATGAGCGCGGCGAGGCCCTTGCCCGTGCCGGTCTCGCCGTAGATCAGCACGGTTCGGGCAGGGCTCTTCGCCACGCGCTCCACCAGTCGACGCAACTCGCGGATGCTCTCGTGGTTGCCGATCAGGTCGTCTGTCTGGTCTGCCATCGGAGCGGCTCGCGCGGACAGCCCGCGCTCAGGCGGTGACGGAGAGATGGTGCCACGGCCCGGTGCACGGCGCATCGAGGCAAGCATAGACGAGCCCGGAGCGCGGGCAATAGACGGTGCAGGCGATCGTGCGCGCACCTGTCGCGGCACCTGCATGCTGGCAGACCGACGCTCCGCAGTCCTCGACGTGCTGCGCCATGAGCGCCGCGGCGGCGCCCACGTTCCAGGGCCGCCCGGGCAGTTCGGCGTCGAGATGGGCCCGCCGCTTCGCCGAGCTGTCGTCGATGCGGCTTGTGCTGTCGGTCAGCGTCTCGTGGGCGAGGGCGGTCGAGGTGAAGTGGTTGGTGCGGCAGACGAGTGGCCCCTCCTCGGTGGCGACGGCCCCGGCGGCCAACTCGACGACCGCGGCGCCGCCGAGGGCGTCGGCCATGACCAGCGTGCCGCCACCGGCATGGGGCAGAGCGCGGATCAGGGCGAGCGCCTCGTCCACCCGCGCGCAGCGCGACAGGATCCGCGTCATCAGGAAGTAGCGCAACCAGCCCACGGCATGGATGCGCACGCCCACCTGCGTATCGACCACGGCGAGGCCCGCCGCGTTCATCCCCGAGGAATAGGCGCCCGGGCTGCCGAGGCTGCCGAGACACAGCACCGGGCCCTGCGCCAGATCGGGGCCCTCGTGGCGGAATACGCGCTGGATCGCGGCATGGTGGCCCGAGAAATCGCGGTTCTTCACCACCAGCGGCCCGTCCGGCCCGTCTGCCACCGCCCAGGCGCTGCACCCGTCCTCCGACAGCGCCGCGCCGCCCGCGAGGTCCTTCAGCGTGCCGAGATGCTGGTGCAGGAAGACGTCCTGCTCGGGCAGGTCGAAGGCCTCGGCGATCCCGGCCATCTCGGCCATCGCCTCGGGGCAGTGCGCCTCGCTGAAGGCGCGCTGACGCGCGAGATAGGCCAGCGCGCCCTCCGTCATCAGGCCCGCGTCCCGCGCCTCCGTCAGGCGCGCCGCCATCGTTGCCCGCACCTCACCGGGCGCGGCGCCGGACGCGGCCTGCGCCCGTCCGCGCGCCCCGGCGTCGCCCACCAGCAAGACCGGCTCGGCGGGGGGAGTCGCGTCGGCTCTCATGCCTGCTCCTCGTCCAGAAGCGACAGGTTCTCCGACAACCGGTGGCAGGCGGCCGTGTGGCCCGGCCCCACCGTTTCGGTTCGAGGCGCCTCGCGGCGGCAGATGTCGGTGGCGAAGGGGCAGCGCGTGTGAAAGCGGCAGCCGGGGGGCGGCGCGAGCGGCGAGGGCAGGTCGCCCTCCAGCCGCACGCGGTGGCGGTGGCCGGGCCGGTCGACCTCCGGCACCGCCGACATCAGGCTCTGCGTGTATGGGTGGCGAGGGCGCGCGAGCACGTCCTCGACGGGGCCGAACTCCACCAACTCGCCCAGATACATCACCGCGACCCGGTCGCTGAGATAGCCGATCACCGAGATGTCGTGCGAGATGAACAGGTAGGTCAGCCCCATCTCGCTCTTCAGGTCGGTCAGCAGCTGTATGATCTGCGCCTGGATCGAGACGTCGAGCGCCGACACGGGCTCGTCGCAGACGATGAACTCGGGGTGGCTGACCAGCGCCCGGGCGATCCCGATGCGCTGGCGCTGCCCGCCCGAGAACTGGTGCGGATAGCGATCCAGATGGGCGGACTTCAGGCCCACCTTCTCGATCATCGCCGCCACGAGGTCGCGCACCTCCGCGGGGCTCCTGGCCAGACCGTGCAGGCGCAGCGGCAGCCCCACGATCTCGCCCACCGTGCGGCGCGGGTTGAGCGAGGCGTAGGGATCCTGGAAGATGATCTGCATCCGCCGTCGCATCGCCTTCATCGCAGGCGCCGCCAGCGCCGTGACGTCGGTGCCGTCAAACGTCACGCGCCCCGAGGTGGGCTCGTGCAGCCGCAGGATCGAGCGGCCGAGGGTGGACTTGCCGCAGCCCGACTCGCCGATCAGCCCGACGATCTCGCCCCGGGCGATCGACAGGCTGACGCCGGTGACGGCGCGCACCACCGTCTCGGGCCGGCCCGTCAGCCGGTCGGCCAGACGGCGGCCGCCGCGGTATTCCTTCACGAGCTTGTCCACCTCGAGGAGGGGCGCGCTTCCGGTCACGACACCATCTCCGGCACGACGCGCACGCAGCGGGCTTCGCGCCCCTCACCCGCGTCGTGCATCTCGACGGGCCGCAGGCATTCCGGCCCCCGCTCGGGGCAACGGGAATAGAAGCGGCATTGCGGCGGCAGGTCGATCAGCTCCGGCACCTGCCCCTCGATCGGGCGGATGCGCTGGCCGCGCAGCGCGAGCCGCGGGATCGAGGCGAGCAGGCCCTTCGTGTAGGGGTGCCTCGGCGCGCCGATCACGTCGGCCGTCGGCCCCGTCTCCACCACCTGGCCGGCATACATCACCATCACCCGGTCGCAATGCTCGGCCACCACGCCGAGGTCGTGGGTGATCAGCACCACGCTCATGCCCAGCTCGGCCCGGATGTCGGTGATCAGCTCCAGCACCTGCGCCTGGATCGTCACGTCGAGCGCCGTGGTCGGCTCGTCCGCGATCAGGAGCTTCGGCCTCGAGGCGAGCGCGATGGCGATCATGATGCGCTGGCGCATGCCCCCCGAGAACTCGTGCGGATACTGCCGCAGCCGCTCGCCGGCCGACGGGATGCCGACGAGCCCCAGCATCTCGGCCGACCGCTCGGCGATGGCGCGGCGGCGGGCGCCGCGGGAAGCGGGCAGGCTTTCGTCGTGCGCCTCCATCATCTCGGCCATCTGTTCGCCCACGGTGAGCGCGGGGTTCAGCGCCGTCAGCGCGTCCTGCATCGTCATGGCGATGTCGCGGCCGCGGATCGCGCGCATCTGCCGGGGCGAGAGCGCCCGCAGGTCGCGCCCCTCGAAGAGGATGCGGCCCGCCTCGATCCGCCCCGGTGGGCGCACCAGCCCCATCACAGAGGCGAAGGTCACGCTCTTGCCCGAGCCGGACTCGCCCACCACACCCAGGCACTCGCCGCGCCGCACGGTCGCGTCGACCCCGTCGACGGCGCAGACGGTGCCGGCCCGCGTGTCGAACACGGTGCGCAGGCCGTTCACCTCCAGCAGCGCGTCGGTCATTCGTGAAACCTCGGGTCGAAGGCGTCGCGCAGGCCCTGGCTGGCCACGTTGATCGCCAGCACCAGCAGCAGGATCGCCACGCCGGGGAAGGTGGAGACCCACCACGCCTGCAGGATGAAGGCCCGCCCGTCGGCCACCATCGCCCCCCACGAGGCGGTGGGCGGCTGCACGCCGAGCCCGAGGAAGCTGAGCGACGCCTCGAGGATGATCACATGCGCCATGCGGATGGTGGAGACGACGATCACGGGCGAGAGGATGTTGGGGAGGATCTCGCGCAGCATGATGTAGCCGCGCGAGGCGCCGATGGCGCGCGCGGCCTCGACATATTCCAGCTCGCGCGCGGCCAGCGTCTCGCCCCGCACCACGCGGCACGGGATCACCCACTCCTTGTAGACCAGCGCAAGAATGATGTTGCCGAGACCAGGCCCCATCATCGCCATCAGCCCGATGGCGAAGATCAGATAGGGAAAGCCGAGCAGGATGTCGACGAACCGCGAGATCGCCACGTCGACCCAGCCGCGCAGGTAGCCCGCGGCGAGCCCGGCGAGGATGCCGATGGTCGTGGCCACCAGAACCACCGCCGCGCCGATGAAGATCGACACCCGCGCGCCGTAGATGATCCGGCTGAGGATGTCGCGTCCCAGCGCGTCGCAGCCCAGCGGGTGCGCCCAGTCGCCCCCCGGCAGCCACGCCGGCGGCTGGAGGCGGCGGAGGAGATCGGTGTCGGCGGGGTCGTGGGGCGCGACGAGCGGCGCGAAGATCGCCATGAGGATGAACAGACCCACGACGACGGCCGATCCCAGCGCCAGAGGGTTCGCTGCAAAGGCGCGCATGTTGCGGCGGAAAGGCGTCTCCCGCGCGGGCTCGGCCGGGCCGGCGGCTATGATCTCCTCCGTCGCGCTCACAGCTTCACCCGCGGGTTGAGGACGGTGTAGAGGATGTCGGCGAAGAAATTGAGCATCACGTAGGTCACGGCGTAGAGCAGCACCGCCGCCTGCACGAGTGGGTAGTTGCGCACGAAGATGCTCTCGACCACCAGCCGCCCCAGACCGGGCCAGCCGAAGACCGTCTCGACGATCATGTTGCCGCCGAGGAGCGAGCCCGTCTCGATCGCGGCGACCGAGACGGTGGGGATCAGCGCGTTCTTCAGCGCATGGCGAAAGAGGATGCGGTGGCGGGCAAGACCCTTGGCCTCGGCAAAGGTCACGTAGTCCTGCCGGAGCACTTCGAGCATCGAGGCGCGGGTGACGCGCATCAGGATCGCCGTCATTGGCAGCCCGAGCGTGATCGCCGGCAGGATGATGTGCGACAGCGCGTCGAGGAATGCGTCGGGCCGGCCGCGCAGCAGCGTGTCGATCAGCATGAAATGCGTGATCGGCTCGATCTCGAAGGCGTAGCCGATCCGACCCGAGACCGGCAGCAGGTCGAGCTGCACGGCGAAGAGCATGATCAGCAGGATGCCGAACCAGAAGCCGGGTAGCGACACCCCCAGGAGCGATCCCACCGTGGCGATCCGGTCGAGGATGGAGTTCCGCTTGATCGCGGCCAGCACGCCCAGCGGGATGGCGGTGACGAGGGCGATGATCATGGCCACCAGCGTCAGTTCGATGGTGGCGGGCAGACGTTCGGCGATCACGTCGGCCACGGGGCGACCGTGGTAGAAGCTCTCTCCGAAATCGCCCTGCACCGCGTTGCCGAGAAAGACGAGGAACCGCTCGTGCACGGGGCGGTCGAGGCCGAGGTCGCGGCGCATCGCCTCTTCCTGTTCCTCGGTCACGATCTCGTCGCCGATCATGATGTCGACGGGATCGCCCGGCGTCAGCGTGATCATCACGAAAACGATCACGCTCACGCCGAGGAGCACCGGGATCAGTTGCAGAAGCCGTTCGACGAGGCGGGCGAGGGACATGCGCGAAGCTCTCCCGTTGGCCCCGGTGACGGGGCCGGTGGCCGGGGCCCGTGCGAGCCCCGGTAAGGGTCAGTCTATCAGTTCAGGCAGGCGTCGTGCAGGTTGATCCGGCCGTCCGGGCTGGGGCTCCAGCCGCTGACACGCCTGGAGACGCCGTAGATGTCCTGCGGCACCCAGAGATAGACGTAGGGCACCTCGGCGTTCACGATCGCCTCGGCCTCCTGGTACATGCTCGCCCGCACCTCGCGATCGACCTCAGTCGCGGCCTCGTCGAGCAGCCGGTCGATCTCGGAGTTGGAGTAGCCGGCCGAGTTGCCACGCGCGTCGGTCATGTGCGTCGGCACGAAGATGTCCTCGGGGTCGAGCGAGCCGTTGCCCCAGGAAGAGAAGTACATGTCGCCCTCCTTGGGCTCTCCCATGGTGCGCCACTTCTCGGTGAGCAGGGCCCCCTCGCCCACCGCGACGGTCGTTGTGATGCCGGCTTCGGTCAGCATCGAGGCGATGGCCTCCGCGGTATCCTTGAAGGCGCCCTCGACGTCCATCGTCACCTCGATCCCGTCGGGGTAGCCTGCCTCGGCCAGCAGCGCGCGCGCCTTTTCGGGGTCGTGGTCGTAGGCGGGCAGATCCTCGTTCTTGCCGAAGGCGTCGGGGCTGAGGATGCCCTCGATCCGCGCCGCGTTACCGCCGAGGATCGCGTCGATGATCAGATCCTTTTCGATGGCATGGGCAACGGCCTGCCGCACCCTCACGTCGTCGAAGATCTCGCCCTGGTTGTTCATGGCGATGAAGAAGCTGCGGGTGCCGTTTACGGTCATCACGTCGGCCACGTCGGAGGCCTCGACCTGCGGCACGGCGAAGGCGGGCAGCTCGTTGATGATGTGCACGTCGCCCGCAAGAAGCGCCGCCACCCGCGACGCGGATTCGGGGATGATGCGGAAGATCGCGCGCTCGACGCAGGCCGGCCCGACGGGCTCGATGCCCTCGGCGCCGCCATAATAGTCGTCGAACCGCTCCATGATGATCGAGTCGCCCTTGCGCCAGTCGACGAGCCTGAACGGGCCGGTGCCGTTGGCCTCGGTCGCCATTCCATCGTTGCCGACCGCCTCGACATGGTCCTTCGAGACGACTTCCTGGAAGGGCAGCATGGCGGGCAGCAGCGGCCAGGGCTCTGCCAGCGTCAGGCGCACGGTGTCCTCGCCGGTGATCTCGACGCTCTCGAGCGGGCCGAGCAGGCTCTGCCGAGGGCTGGTCTGGCCGTCGCCCATGCCGCCCTCGGTGAACAGCCGCTCGAGGGTGAACTTGACGTCCTCGAGGGTCATCGCGGAGCCGTCGTGAAAGCGCACCCCGTCGCGGATCACGAAGTCGTACTCGGTGGGCGAGACCTGGGTGTAGGACTCGGCGAGTTCCGGGTGGATCTCCATCGACGAATCCCGCGTCAGGATACCGTCGTACATGTTGCGGATGATGGTCTGGGTCTCGCGGTTGCGGTGGTTGGCGGGATCGAGCGTGTCGGCATCCCGCGTGAAGCCGACCACGAGGTCCTGCGCCGAGGCGACCGGTGCCGCCGTGCCGAGCGCCAGGAGCGACGCGGCCAGAAGGCGTGGAAAGCGTGTCATTCGGTGGGTCTCCCTTGGTTGGACTGAGCCCGAGCGGCTCGGGACCGGCAGGCCGTCTTGTCGCGCCTATGCGCCCGCCAGAAAGCTACATGCAAGTATCGTGCCACCGCCTTCGATGCCGGCGGGAGCATCACCGCGTTGCGCTAAAGGACGATTCCGAGAGGCAGCACACGGCAGGCGCGAAATCCGCGCGGAGACGCGCGCATCTCACGCACGCGGCCGCTTCGGGAATGCACGGGCCCTCCGACGCCGTTCCGCTGCCCCGTGCAGGCCCGCCATCGCGCGATACTTGGCGACCGTCCGGCGACCGATGCGCACGCCCTCGCGATCGAGCGCCTCGACGATCATCGCGTCCGTCAACGGCGCGTCTGGCCTCTCCTCGCCGATCAGCGCCACGATCCTCGCCCGGACCTGCGCGACCGAGACCCCCGGCTTGCCACTCTGCGCCCCGAGCGCGCGACAGAACAGATCGCGCAAGACCAGCACACCCCGCGGCGTCTGAATCAGCAGCCCGGCGACGAGGCGGCTGACCGTGCTCTCGTGCAGGCCCGTCGCATCGGCGACCTCCTGCAACGACAGCGCCTCGAGGTGGGTCGCGCGGTCTGCGCAATACTCCGACTGGCGCTTGAGGATCTCGGCGCCCACGGCGACCGTGTTGGCATTGCGGTACTCGATCGCCCGCTTCAGCCCCCGCGCCCGCGCAAGCGCCTCGGCCGCGAAGCCTTCGCGCGCACTCTTGTCGGAGACGCGGTCCTTGCGCACGGTGATCGCCGGAAGCGTTGCGTCGTTAAGTTCGAGCGCCCAGCCATTCCCATCCTCCGTTGCGATGAGGTCGGGTGCGCGGACGGGGTGGGGCGGGGCCTCGAAGGCAAGACCCGGCTTCGGGTCGAAGCCGCGCAGCACCGCGACGCGCGCCGCGACCGCCCCCGCCGTGGCGTCGCAGGCCATGGCCAGCGCCGCGATGTCTCCTTCGGCCACGAGGTCCAGCCTGTCCAGGACGCTCTCCATCAGGGGGTCGAGCGCCTCTCGGTCGAGGGCCTGCAGGCGCAGACACTCCCTGAGCGACCGCGCGAAGATCCCCGGCGGATCGCAGGCCTGCAGCAGGGCGAGCACGGCTTCTGCCTCCTCGCACGTGCAATCCGCGGCCGCGGCGATGTCGGCGACGTCGCGCTGCAGCCAGCCGTAGGGCTCAAGCGCATCGAGGAAGGCATGAGCGATCGAAACCTGTCTCGCGTCGCGCGCCTCGATCCGGATCTGGCTCATCACGTGGTCCACAAGGCCCAGGGGCGCAGCAGGCAGCGCCTCGGCCCCCACCGGGGCCGCACCGGGCCCGGAAGCCTTGCCTCCGCCTGCCGGGTCCGGCGCGGGTCTGGGGCTGTCGTCCGTGGCGGCCGGACGGTCGGCCAACGGGCGCAATTCGATCAGCGGATTCGTCCGGGCCTCACGCTCGAGGTAGGCCCGCAGACCGGCGTTGTTGAAGCTCAACAGATCGATCGCGCGACGCAACTCCTGCGTCATCGCAACGACGTGCTGCTGACGAAGAACCTGACCTGCCTGGATCTGCATCTCGCTCGCGCCCCGGGCTCACGCTTCCGGCATAGTCATGCCGCCGCAACTCAACTGCGGTTTCCAGCGCCTTTCAACTGTGACCTAGGGTGCACATGCAGGAGGTCATCGCTGCGGATTCGTCAAGCCGGCGACAACCCGCAGCCCTCAACGGCCGGACGAGCGCGTCCGGCGCGCAGGTCGGGAAGAGCGGCCGTCGCGCGACCCAAGCGGGCGTGTCAGGCGGCGTTTCCCGTGGTCGGCGCCTTTGCAGGAACCGGCGGTGAAGCGGCCTTGCCGAAGCCGTCCAGCGGGAGCGGTAGAGTTGCCCTGGGGAACGAAGAACAAGCAGGGGGATCGGAAACGCGAAGCCCGAGCTCGCGAGAGCTCGAGACCTGCAGGTAGCCGGTCCGTTCAAGGATCTCGAGTCCGAGGCTCTTCAGGTGACCGGGGTCGCCCGGGTCGGGACCTTGATCTACCGG
The DNA here is from genome assembly GCA_001314685.1 of Rhodobacteraceae bacterium HLUCCA09. Lineage (GTDB taxonomy): Bacteria > Pseudomonadota > Alphaproteobacteria > Rhodobacterales > Rhodobacteraceae > HLUCCA09. The sequence continues at coordinate 25,969 of LJNT01000083.1, read as the reverse complement.
GCTATGCTCGCCCCGTCGGATCGAAGCGCTCCGTGAGGGGAGGCTCAACATCGGTGCGCACGAAGACCGGCATGTGCTCGAGCGGCGCGGGCGCGACGACGCGCCTGCCGCCGGCGTGGATCGCGCTGTCGCGGAGATCGCGCCAGTCGCAGCCGTGGGGGAGGTAGACGCCCCTCTCCCGCGCGCCGTGCTCCAGAACAGGGGCCACGAGCAGCGCGTCGCCGAACATCAACTGGTCGTCGATCCCGGCGGCTCCCGGATCGTCGGGGAAGTCGACGAGGAGCGGCCGCATCGGCGGCAGGCCGGTTTCGTGCGTGCGGCGCATCTGGTCGCGGATGTAGGGGCGCAGGCGCTCGCGCAGATGCAGGCAGGCCGCCAGATGCCGCTCGACCTCGGGCCCGAACGACCAGACCTCGTTCGCCGCCCCCCCGGCGCGGAAGTCGCGCCCGAGGCGAGGGTCTCCTTCCGAATCCTGCCGGAAGCCGTGCAGGCGGAAGACCGGGCAGAACACGCCGAACTGGAACCAGCGGATCAGCAGCTCGTGGAAGGCCGGATCCCGGATGTCGCCGCCCTTGAAGCCGCCGATGTCGGTCGTCCACCAGGGGATCCCCGACATCGCCATGTTGAGCCCCGCCCGGATCTGGCGGGCGAGATCGGCGAAAGTCGAGTGCACGTCGCCCGACCACACGACGACCGGGTGGCGCTGGCTGCCGAGCCAGGCCGAGCGCGAGAGCATCAGGCCATCGCCGATGCCGTCCGCCTCCATATGCTCGGCATAGCCCTGCTGGTGAAGCGCGGGATAGGCATTGTAGACGGCCCGGCCGGCGCCCGCATGGTAGCGCATGTTGTCGGGATGCGTCGGATAGACCTCGGGCTCGTTCGCATCGAGCCAGAAGGCGCGGAAGCCGTGGCGGCCGTAGCCATCGCGCACCCGCGCCCAGTGATAGGCGCGCGCCTCGGGGTTCGTCGCGTCGTAGAAGGACAGCGGCATGCGCCCCTCGGAATGCGCGTCGAGAAAGACCGACGACGCCTGCACGCCACGGCGGTGCTCGATCAGGAAGCCTGCGTCGCGCATCTCGGCGAAATTTTCGGCATTGGCGTTCACCGCCGGCCAGACCGAGATCATCGGGGTGATGCCCATCTCCTCCAGCGCGCGCACCATGCCGGCAGGGTCGGGGAAGGCGTCGGGGTCGATCCGCCACTCGCCGCCCTTCGTCCAGTTGAAGAAGTCGATCACGAGCACGTCGATCGGGTGGCCGCGGCGCTTGTGCTCGCGGGCGACGGCCAGCACCTCGTCCTGCGTGGCATAGCGCAGCTTGCACTGCCAGAAGCCCATGGCCCAGTCGGGCATCATCGGGGGGTGGCCGGTAAGCCCGGCGTAGCGGCGCAGGATGTCGGCGGGCGCCGGCCCGGCGAGCACCACGTAGTCGAGCTGCGGCGCGGCATCGAGCACCCAGCGCGTGCGGTTTTCGGCCAGTTCCACCCGGCCCGTTCCGGGGGCGTTCCAGATCAGCCCGTAGCCGCGCGAGGAGACGAGGAAGGGGATCACCACCTCGGTGTTCATCTGCACGAGGTCGATCACGCAGCCCTTCTGGTCGAACCGCCCGTGCTGGTGCTGGCCGAGGCCGTGGAAGCGCTCGCCCTCATGCGCGGCGAAGCATGTCTCGATCCGCCAGAGCGCGCCCTCCTCGGCGGCGTAGTGCCGCGTGTCGGGGAAGAGGATGTGCGGCATCTCCTCCTTCAGCAGCACCTCGCCCGTCTCGGTGTCGGCGAACGAAAGCTCGACCGTCGGGTGCAGCCCGCGCGGCACGCGCCGCGCCACCGCCCGCAGGCGGCCATTGGTGACGGTGGCCGTGTCGCCGTCGATCTCGGCGCGCGCGCCCCTGGCCTCGGGTGGCGGGTCGAGCAGGCCGCTCGGAAGGTCGTCGTCGAAGGCGCGGTTGCGCGTGGCGCGGACGCGGATGGCGCCGTCGCCCAGGGGCGTGAGCGTCAGGGTCTCGCTGCCGATGCGGCAGAGCAGGCCGTCGCCCGCGCGTGCGAAGGTCTCAAGGGTCATCGGTCACTCCGGTCGGATGGGCGCCCAGCCCTCGGGGCCGGGGGCGAGCGGGCCGCCATGGCCCGTCAGCAGCGCCCAGCCCCGGTCGGCGGCGCGGCGCGTCAGCGCCTGCCGGGCATGCGTGGCGGCGGCGGCGTCGTGGTCCCAGTCGGTCGACCAGTCGGGCCGAGCCAGTTGAAGGGCGGGGACGTGGAAGATGTCGCCCGCCGCAAGCGCGTCGTGATCCTCGAACACCCAAGCAGTGTGACCGGCCGTATGGCCGGGCGCGGCCTGCGCGACCGCCGGGCCGACGCGGTCGCCCTCGCGCACCCGGGCGATGCGGCCGGCATAGGGAGCGAGGGCGCGGCGGGCGTCCTCGGCGATGGGGCGCAGGGGCGCGGGCGGCGCGGCATCGAGCCAGAAGGCGGCCTCGGCCTCGGGCAGCGCGATGCGGGCCTCGGGGAAGGCCGCAGCGCCGTCGGGGCCGAGCAGGCCGCCGCAATGATCGCCGTGCAGGTGGGTGAGCCACACTGTGCGGATCTCGGCCAGGGCGATGCCCAGCGCGGCCAGACGCCCTGCCAGCGCGCCGAAGCCCGCGCCCATCAGCGCGCCGCCCCCGGTATCGACCAGGGCGGGGCCGTCCTCCGTCTGGACCAGGTAGCACCACACGGGCACCTCGATTGCCTCTTGCAGCGCCTCGGCGCCCAGCAGGCGCGCGGCCTCGTCGGGCGCGGCGCGGACGCCCGGCATCAGGCGCGGGTCGAACGCGAAGCTGCCGTCGCGGATCGGGACCACGCCCCGCATCAGCGCCCCCCCGAGGCGGCCCGCACGCGCGCCGCACGCGCCTGCGCGATCCAGCCGGGCGGCGGCGCTTCGGTGCGGTCGGCGCGGGCCTGCGCGGTCAGCTCCGCTTCGGCCGCGGGCAGATCGATGCCGGTCAGTAGCCCCTCTGCCACGATCCGGCGGCCGGCGACCCGCACCTCGCGCACCGCCTCGCGGCGCCACCGGCCGAGGGCGAGCGCGGCGAGCGTCTCGGGCGCGTCGTCCACCCGGTCGCCGGCGAAGGCGGAGAGCGACAGGCCGATCGTGTCGGCCTCGGCGCCCGCGACGAGCCCCGGCGCGGCGGCGCCGTCGAACGCCACGCGCCCGTCCGAGAAGGCCGCGCGCAGTACCGCCTCGCGCGACAGGCCGGGCGTGTCGAAGCGGCGCGGGCCGAGCAGCATGGCGGTCAGCCGCACTTCGCGCAGCATGTCGGACTCATCGTCGAGCGCCATCCCGTCGAGCCCGACGCCGAGGCGGATACCCGCCGCCGCCAGTGCCGCTCCGTCGGCCACCCCGGAGGCGAGGCGCAGGTTGGAGCTGGTGTTGAGCGCGAGCGTCGCTCCGGCGTCGGCCAGCGCCGCGATCTCGTCCCGGCGCAGGAACACGCCGTGGGCCACGGTGAGCCGCTCGTTCAGCAGGCCCGCGCGGGCGAAGAAGGCAGCTGCACCCTCGGGGCATTCGGCATCGAGCCAGTCGCGCTGAAGGCGCGTCTCCAGCAGGTGAACATGGCTGCGCCAGCCCCCGGCCGCGGCTTCGCCCACCGCCTGCCAGCCGGCCTCCGACAGCCATTGCGGCCCCGGCGGGCCGAACTGGGTGACGATGCCCGGCCCGTCGATCGCGCCCGCCACCTCGCGCACCGCGGCGATCTGCTCTTCCACCGGCGGCTGCGCCTGCGCGGCGCGGATCGCCTGCCAGTCCCGAGCCGCGAGCGCGGCCTCGACCGCTGCGCCGCCGTCGTAGCCGGCGAGGTTGCGGTCGAGCACCGGGGCGACGAAGGCCAGCCGCAGCCCGACGTCACGTGCCGCCCGGGCGACGGCTTTCGCCTCGGCCACCATGTCCGGCCCCTGCGGCAGGTGGTTGTGGACGACCGTCGTCACGCCCGACAGCGCCATCCGCCCGAAGGCGACCAGCGCGGTCAGGTAGGGGTCGGTCGCCGGCGTGCGCCACAGATCCCACAGCCACGCCTCGAGCGGGCCGTCGGGGGCGCCCATCGCCAAAGGCAAGAGGCCCCGTCCGTGGTCGTGCGCGTTCACGAGGCCGGGAACCAGCAGCAGGTCGCCCGAAGGCGCCCCCGCCTCCACCGCCGTCACGCGGCCCGCCTCGACCACAACGGCACCGCCCGCCTGGGGCGGCCCGGCCCAGGGGCGGGGCCAGATCGCGGCGGAGCGGACCGTTTCGCTCACAGCCCGAGCAGGCGAGCCAGATTGCCGCCCTCGATCATCGCGCGGTGCTCGGGGTCTTCGACCGACTTGGCGATCTTCAGTCGCTCCAACTCGAAGTCGCTGCCCGGCCAGTCGGTGCCCATGATGATCTTCTCCGGCCCGAGGTCGCGGTAGGCCATGCGCACCTCGATGAGCTGGGTCGAGGACGTCTCGAGATAGATGTTGGGCGTGCGCTTGGCCACGAGGATCGCCTCGCCCACGTTCCAGACCGTGCCCATGTGGGCGATCAGCGTGGGCACGGTCGGGTGATGCTTCGCGATCTCCTCGATGCCGAGCGGATGGATGAACGCATCGTCGAGGGCGTTGAACAGCACCATCATGCCCCGCTCGGCGCAGACCTCGAAGATGGGGTCGAGCAGGCCGTGATCGACCACATGGTAGCCGTGCAGCACCGGGTGCAGCTTCAGCCCCTTGAAGCCGTGGGCGTCGTGGTCGCTCCTGATCCGGTCGGCGGCGTCGGCGTCGCGCGCGTTGACCTGTCCGAAGGGGATGATCCGGTCGGGATACTTGCGGCCGACGCTCGCGGTGTAGTCGTTGTCGATCATCTGGCCGAGCGAGCAGCCCACGGCCATGTCGACGCCGGCCGCGTCCATGTCCTTCAGCATCATCTCGACGGAATAGGTCTCGGCGGTCAGGTAGTCGGAGTTCTGACCGGCCTGCCAGATGTTGTTGTAGGCGTCGATGATCATGCGCGGACAGCTCCTCTCTTCGGGTGGTTTTCGGCGGCGGGGACCGGATTGTGGCAGGCGGCCAGCCCGCCGCGGCCGGTCGATGTCAGCACTGGGGGCTCCGCGGCGCAGCGCTCGAGCGCGCGGGGGCAGCGGCTGCGGAAGGGGCAGCCCAGGGGCGGGTCGAGCTGGCTCGGCAGGTCGGCCGCCGGCGCCTCCGCGGCGGCGGCGATCGTGGCACGGGCGGCGGCGACGTCGGGCCTCGGCTGGCTGGCGAGCAGCATCGCCGTGTAGGGGTGGGCGGGCGCAGCCGCGAGAGTGGCGGCGTCGCCGAGCTCGACCACCTCGCCGAAATACATCACGGCGATGCGGTCGGCGATGGCGGCGACCATGTCGAGGTCGTGCGAGATGAAGACGAGCGTGAGGCCCCGCTCGCGCTTCAGCTCGACCAGCAGGTTGACGATCTGCGCCTGGATCGAGACGTCGAGCGCCGAGATCGGCTCGTCGGCCACCACCAGCTCTGGCCCGGCGGCGAGCGCACGCGCGATGGCGATGCGCTGGCGCTGGCCACCGGAAAAGGCGGAGGGGAAGCGATCGAGAGTATCCCGGTCGAGGCCCACATCGGCGAGCAGGGCGGCGGCGCGCTCCCCGCGCTCGACCCGCGGCACGCCGACATGGCCCAGCACGTCGGCCAGGATCGTGCCGACGCGGTGGCGCGGGTTGAGCGACCCGTAGGGGTCCTGGAAGACCATCTGGAAGCGCGGGCGCAGCCGCCGCATCCTGCGGACAGAGAGCGTCGTCAGATCGGTGCCCTCGTGCAGGATACGCCCTTCCGTGGGCTCTACCAGGCGCAGCATTGCCCGGCCAAGCGTCGTCTTGCCCGATCCGCTCTCGCCCACCACGGCCAGGGTCTCGCCGCGCCGGACATCGAGGCTCGTGGGCCTGAGCGCGGCGATCTCCCGGTGGCCGAACCCGTGGCGGACGCGGTAGCGCACCGACAGGCCGTCGAGCGTAAGCAGCGGCGCGCTCACCGCCCGCCCTCCCCCGGACCGGGCACGGGATGGAAGCAGGCGGCGAGACCGGCGCCGAGGGGCGCGAGCGGCGGCTGCTCTTTGCGGCAGCCTTCGGTCGCGCGGCGGCAGCGGGGCGCGTAGGCGCAGCCCGCGGGCCGGGCGCCCAGCCGGGGCGGCGCGCCGGGAATGGCGGCAAGGCGCCCGGTCGCGTCCGGCTCCGCCGCGGCGGTGTCGATCAGATCGCGCGTGTAGGGGTGGCGGGGGGCGGCGAAGAGCGCCTCGACCGAGGCCGACTCGACGATCCGGCCGGAATAGATCACCAGCACCCGGTCGGCCATGCCCGCGACCACGCCGAGATCGTGGGTGATGAGCAGCAGCCCCATGTCGCGGGCGGCGACAAGGCGCCTGAGCAGGGCGAGGATCTGCGCCTGGATCGTCACGTCGAGCGCGGTGGTCGGTTCATCGGCGATCAGGAGCGCCGGGTCGCAGGCGAGCGCCAGCGCGATCATCGCCCGCTGTCGCTGCCCGCCGGACAGTTCGTGCGGGTAGAGGCCCGCCCGGCGCGCAGGCTCCGGCAGGCCGACCTCGGCCAGAAGCTCCACCGCGCGTGCCCGCGCCGCGCGCCAGCCGCCCCGCCCGTGCACGACGATCGATTCCGCGATCTGGTCGCCCACCGTCTCGCAGGGGTTGAGCGATGCGGCCGCGTCCTGGAAGACCATGGCGATGCCCCGGCCCCGCAGGTCGCGCAGGGCCGCGCCCCCCATCGCCAGCACGTCACGCCCCGAAAGCGCGACCCGTCCCGAGAGCTTCGTGCCCGGCCCCTCGTTCAGCCGCGCCAGCGCCATCGCCGTGGCCGACTTGCCCGAGCCGGACTCGCCCACCAGCGCCACGATCTCGCCGGGCGCGACCGCGAACGACACGCCCTCGACAGCCGACAGCCGGGCGCCCGGAGGGCCGAAGGCGACCGACAGGCCCTCGACCTCGAGCAGCGCCCCGGTCATCGGCCCGGCTCCCGCCGCAGGCGCGGATCGGCCCAGCGATAGGCGAGGTCGGTCACGAGGTTGACCAGCACGTAGAGCACGGCCAGCACCAGCGCGGCGCCCTGCGCCACGGCGTAGTCGCGGGTCAGCACGGCGTCGACCATCATGCGCCCGATACCGGGATAGCCGAAGACGACCTCGGCCACGACCGATCCGCCGAGCATCGCGCCGAATTGCAGGCCGATCACGGTGAGGATGCCGAGCGCCGCGTTGCGCAGCACGTGGCGGAAGAACACGCGCCCCGGCGGCACGCCCTTCATCCGCGCCGAGCGCACGAAGTCGAGCCGGGCCGTCTCGATCACTCCGGCGCGGGCCAGCCGCATCAGCATGCCCGCGGTGGTCAGCCCGACGGTCAGCGCCGGCAGCGTCAGGTGCGCCAGCCACGGCCCGATCAGTTCGGGCCGGCCGGTCAGGATCGCGTCGATGAGCACGAAGTTCGTCACCGGCTCGTAGGTGACCGACGAGGGCAGCCGCCCAAAGGCCGGCAGCCAGCCCAGCCAGAGCGAGAAGACCACGATCATCAGGATGCCGAACCAGAACCACGGCAGCGCGAAGAGCGTCATGGCGACGAAGCGCAGCGCCCCGTCGAGCAGCGAGCCGGGCCGCGCGGCGGCGGCAAGCCCCATGCCGAGGCCGACGACCATCATCACCACGAGCGAGGCGACGGCGAGCTCGATCGTCACCGGCAGCGTCTCGCCAACCATGGTCGCCACGTCCCGGCCCGTGATGAACGAGCGGCCGAGGTCGCCGCGGACGAGGTCGCCGACGTAGATGAGGTATTGCTTCCACAGCGGCTGGTCGAGGCCGAGCTGGGCGATCAGCTGGTCGCGCAGCCCGGCCGTCGAGAAGGACGAGGCGAGCATGTCGACCGTCGAGCCGGGCAGCGCGCGCAGCGCGAGGAAGACGAGCGTGGCCACCACGAACAGCGTGACCGGCAGGAAGGCGAGGCGGCGGGCGATCTCGGCAATCATGCGCCGCCTCCCCGCCGCTCGACATCGGCCAGCTGGTCGCCGCAGAACGAGACCGCCAGCGCGAAGACGGCGATCAGCAGGCCCGGCAGCAGCGCCTGCTCGGGGGCGATGAACAGCAGCTCCTGCCCCTCCTTCACCATGTAGCCGAGATCGGGCGCGGGCGGGCGCACGCCGAGGCCGAGATAGGAGAGCGCGGCGGCGGTCAGCGCGGCGAGCGCGACCACCGAGGTCGCCTGCACCAGAAGCGGCCGGGCGATGTTGGGCGCCACCTCGCGCAGCATCACATGCAGCTCGGAGAAGCCCGCGGCGCGGGCGGCGAGCACGTAGTCGCGCGCGGCCTCGCCGGCGGCGAGCGCCCGGGCGAGGCGGGCGAAGATGGGAAGCTGCGAGACGGCCACCGCGAGCGTCACGTTGAAGAGCGACGGCCCCAGCGCGGCGAGCACGAGGATCGCCGCGAGGATCAGCGGAAACGACATCAGGATGTCGACGGCGCGCATCATCGCCCAGTCCGTCCGCCCGCCGGCAGTTCCCGAGACGAGGCCGTAGGCGCCGCCCGCCGCGAGCGCGAGCGCCACCGCACCGAGCGAGACCACCAGCATCGGCCGCAGCCCGAACAGCAGCCGCGAGAGCGTGTCGCGGCCCAGCGCGTCCGTGCCCAGCAGGTGACCGTCGGAGAACATCTGCTGCATCGGCGCCGCGCGGCCGGCGACGGGGTCGTGGGGGGCCAGCCACGGCGCGAGAAGCGCGGCGAGCACGAAGATCGCTGCCACGAGCCAGGGCAGCGCCGCCAGGGCCACGCCCGCCGACAGGCGGAGACTTGCCACCCCGCCGGCCGCGATCTTCTGTCCTGCGCTGTCGGCCATTGCGCCTCCGGCGAAGCCCGGCCGGGCGCGCGGCGCCCGGCCGGAAGCTGGGTCAGCTGGTGAAAGTGGTGTCTTCGAGGAAGGTCCGGTATGTGCCGAGCGCGTTGGCGTTGACGCCCGCCAGCGTCTCGCTCACCGCCACGGGGAGGAAGGTGTTCACCACAGCCGCGACCGGCATGATCTCTTCGGCCATGTAGGTGTTGATCTCCACGTAAAGCTGGCCGCGCGCCTCCGGGTCGCTCTCGGCGTTGGCAGCCGCGATCATCTCGTCGAGGCGGGCCTGCGCGGGCAGGCCGCTCTGTGCGGTGATCTCGTCGGCCCCGGCCGTACCGGAGGCGAAGAGCGGCGAGAACCGCCCGTCGGGATCGGGGAAGAAGGCCGACCGCTGCAGGAAGGCGAGTTCGTGCGCCTCCTTGTCGAAGAGCCGGCCGTTGAAGGTGCCGCCGTCAAGATACTCGGTCGTCACGTTCAGCCCCACATCGTTGAGGCTGCGCTCGACGACCTGACCGAGGCGCGGCCAGAATCCGCTGTTCTCGGAGATGAGCGACAGCTCGGCTCCCGTCGCGCCCGCCTCTTCCAGCAGGGCGCGGGCGCCCTCGGGGTCGTATTCGGAAAGGCGCCGGTGCTCGGGCGCGTAGCCCTGCTCGGCGGCGGGCGTGATGTAGCCCGGAAGTTCCGCCTTGCCGAAGAACGCCTCGGCCACCACAGCCTCTCGGTCGATCGCCTTGTTGATCGCCTGACGCACGCGGATGTCCGACAGCACGCCCGCCTCGCAATTCATCGCCAGCATGGCCGAGATGAAGGCGGCCGACTGCTCGATGCGGATCTGGTCCATCCCCTCCAGCCGGTCGATGTTGGAATGCGGGATGAGGTTGGTGACGGTCAGGTCGCCCGAGGCGAGCGAGGTCATCTGCGCCACCGCCTCGGGGATGACCTGCATCACGATCCGCCCGACCTCGGGCCGGCCCTTGTAGAAGTTGTCGAACGCCTCGAGCACGACGCGCTCGTTGGGCGTGACGTCGACGATGCGGTAGGGCCCGCAGGAGACGAAGTTGAGCCCGATCTCCTGGCCGTATTCCTCCAGCGCGGCGGGCGAGACGATCACCATGTCGGGCCGCGATAGGCGGCCGAGGATCGCCGCGTCGGGCTTGGCGAGGTTGATGCGGAAGGTCATCGCGTCGGGCGCCTCGAAGCCCGTCACGTTGTCGCCGCCGAGGTTGTCGAGCGCGAAGGAAAGCTCGGGGCGCGTGGGGTCGTCCTCGTCGATCATGCGCCGGAAGGTGCGCAGCACCGCCGCCGCGTCGAGCGCCGTGCCGTCGTGGAAGGTCAGGCCCTCACGGATGCGGAAATCGTAGGTGCGCCCGTCGTCCGAGATCGTCCAGCTCTCGGCGATGGCGGGCTGCGGCAGGGGATCGGTGAAGTTCATGTGGGTCAGGCCGCGGGCGGCGGTATCCATCACGTGCACCGTGTCGCCGAAACCGACCCAGGTATGCGGCTCGAAATTGCCGACGAGGCCCGGCAGCGCGAAGACGAGGGTCTCGACGCCGTCCTGCGCCTCGACGCGCCACGGCAGGGCGAGGGCGGCGCCGGACAGCCCCAGTAGCTGGCCGAAGCGGCGGCGGGTGATCGCGGTGGGGGGATTGAAGTCTCGCGTGGTCATGGTCGTCATCCCTGTTGCTGCGGTGGCGTTCTGCATCTCCGCGGCCCTTTGCCGGGCCGTTCTCGTTGCGGGCCTTTCCAGGCCCCTGTCCGTGCCGCTCACACCGTCTCTCCCAGCAGGCTGACGTGCGCCGAGACGATGCGCCAGCCCTGCGGCGTGCGCAGGAGCGTCTTGGTCTCGCGGCCGGGGCGGTCGTGCCCCTCGCGCCGGTACTCGGTGTTGGCGGTCGCGTAGTCGCGGCCGTAGGTGGTGATCGTGGTGTTCGACAGCGCCCGCCGGAACGGGCCCGTCGCGCGGGCGCGGCGGAAGGCCGAGATCGCCTCCCAGCCGTAGAGATTCTCGCCCACGCCGTAGCGGGTGGTGTGCGGGCTGTTCCAGAAGAGCTCCTCCAGCACCGGCACGTCGTTATCCGTCAGGGCCTTTTCATAGCGGTCGAACACGGCGCGCACCTCGGCCACGACGTCGGGCAGGTTGATCTCGTGGCGCTCAGGCATGGGCGGCCTCCGTCTGCGCGGGGTGCATGACGAAGCCCGCTTTCTCCAGCCGGGCCATTGCGGCGAGCACCGTGGCCTCCTCGAAGGGCCGCCCGATCACCTGGACGCCCACGGGCAGGCCCGAACGCGCGCCCCGTCTGACGGCGACGCCGATCGGCACGCCCGTCAGTGTGAGCGGCTGGGTGAACATGCCGATGCCGAGGCGGATGGGCAGCACCTCGCCCGCGACCCCGTGCTCGGCCGTCCCGAGCGGGAAGGCAGGGCACGGCGTGGCCGGGGCGAACAGAACGTCGGCCTCGCGGTGCAGGTCCGACAGTTCGTCCGTCACCCGGCGGCGCAGCTTCTGCGCCCGTCCCGTCCACGCGGCGGGAACGAGCGCGCCCGCGCGCAGCCGGTCGCGCACGAGCGGGCCGAACCTCTCGGCGTGCCGTGCGAGCCCCGCGAGGTGCCGCTGCCCGCCCTCAGCCGTGGTGAGGACGAAGGCGGCGGCGCGCGCCGCTTCTGCAAGGGTCAACTCGACCGTCGTCGGGGCGCCCAGCGCGCCGGCAGCCGCGTCGACCGCCTCGGCCACGTCGGGGTGGAGGGGCGCGGCGAACCAGCCGCCGAGACGCGCGGCGCGCAGCTCCTGCGGCACCGGGCGCGGCGAAACGCCGGACGCCTGCGCCGGATCGTCCGGGTCTGGCCCGTCGAGCGCGGCAAGCGCCGCGGCGAGGTCGTCCGCCGTGGCCGCGAACACCCCGACATGGTCGAGGCTGTGCACGAAGGAAAAGACGCCCGAACGCGACAGCCGCCCGTAGGTCGGCTTCAGCCCCGCGATGCCCGAAAGGGCCGCGGGCACGCGAACCGAGCCGTTGGTGTCGGTGCCCAGCGCCAGCGGCACCGCTCCCGCCGCCACCAGTGCCGCCGAGCCGGAGGACGAGCCGCCAGCCGACAGACGCGGGTCGCGCGGGTTCCGCGTGTCACCGTCATGGGCGTTTTCGCCCGAGAAGCCGTAGGCCAGCTCGTCCATGTTCGTGCTGGCCACGAGCACGGCGCCTGCCTCTTCCAGCGCGCGGATGGCGTAGGCGTCGCGCGCGGCCGGCGGATCGGCACCGGTCGCACGGCTGCCGGCGCGGGTGATCTGGCCCTCGACGTCGAACAGGTTCTTCACGGCGAAGGGCACCCCGGCGAGCGGCCCCGGATCACCCCCCTCGGAGATGCGCGCATCGAGCGCCGCGGCGCGGGCGCGGGCGCGCTCGGCATGGACATGTGTCGCCGCGTTCAGCCCGGCCGCCGCCTCGATGGCCGCGAGCGCCTGCGCGACCGTCTCCGAGGCGCTTGTGCGGCCGCTGCAGACGGCCTCAGCGGTGGCTGCGAGGCTCATCGCTCTCTCTCCCCGGCGCGAAAGACGGGGGCGGGCTCGGTCGCGTCGATCTCCGGCGCCTCCGCCATGAGGGCCGCGAATCCGGCGGTGCGCGCGAGATTGGCGGCGACCTCGGCCACGGCCTCGTCCGGCAGGGGCAGGCCGATGGCGGACGCGGCGGCGCGGGCATAGCCTTCGGCATCGAAACCGGGTGGCGGGGGCAGGAACGTGGGCATGCTCACCTCCCCGCCGCGTAGGCGATCCGGCGCGGGTCGGCCGCGGCGACGAGCACCGGCGCGCCGCCCTCGTGCATCACCCGCGTGCCGGCGATCGAGACGGCGCCGGCGTCGAACTCCCAGTCCGGCCAGTCGTGGATGACGTGACCGCGTGCGGCGAGCGCGTCCCGCACCTCGGGCGCGATCCGGCCCTCGACGGCAAGACGTTTCGGGAAGGCGGGGTGCGGATGGAACGAGCCCGGATGCGAAAAGGTCGCCACGCGCGGCGCCTCGACCGCCTTCTGGGGCGTCATGCCGTGGCAGACCATGTCGACGAAGCTCTGCAGCATCGACTGCACGATCACGTCGCCGCCGGGGCAGCCCAGCGCCAGCGCCTCGCCCGTTGCGGCATTGGTGGCGATGGCCGGCGCGGGCGTCAGGCGTGGCCGCTTGCCGGGGCCGAGGCAGGCCGGGTGATCGGGGTCGAGCCGGCTCTGCACCCCGCGCGGGCTGACGAAGAAGCCGAGGCCGGGCGCGATGGGCGCCCCGTCGATCGTGTCCGACGGCATGGAGGAAAAGACGTTGCCCGCCGCGTCGGCCGCCGCGACATAGGTGGTATCGAACCGGCCCGCGCCGGTGGCCGGCTGATCGGCCGCGCCCGGCAGCGCGGTGTCGGGCCGGATCGCGTCGCGCAGCGCCGCGAGGTGGCCGGGCGCGAGCAGCTCCTCGACGGTCGTGCCCGCGAAGGCGGGATCGACATAGGCGCGCTCGCGCTCGGCGAAGCCCTGCTTGAGCGCCTCTGCGACCAGATGCAGGTGCTCGGCCGAGCCGCGGGCGTGGCGCTCCAGCGGTAGCCCCTCGAGAATGCCCAGCGCCTGCAGCAGCACCGGCCCCTGCCCCACGATGCCGGGCGTGGCCACCTGCCACCCGCGGAAGCAGACGCGGGGCGCCCGCTCCACCGGGCTTTCGTAGGCGGCAAGGTCGTCGCGCGTCAGCCAGCCGCCCGTGGCGCGGTGGAAGGCGATCAGTTCTTCCGCGATCTCGCCCTCGTAGAACAGGGCGCGGGCGCGGGCGATGCCTGCCTCGCGGGCGCCCACGTCGCAGGCGGCGAGGCGCGCGAGGGTGCGGGCCAGATCGGGCTGGCGCAGCACTTCGCCGGGGCGCGGCGGTCGGCCCGCCGGCCAGTAGACGGCGCGCGAGGTCTCGTAGGCGGAAAAGCCGTTGCCGAGCAGTTCCAGCGCCGTCGCCGTGCCCCGGTCGAGCGGGAAGCCGTTCTCGGCGTAGTCGATGGCCGGTGCGATCACGTCGGCCAGCCGCCAGGTGCCGAAGCGGGCGAGCGCGGCACACCAGGCGTCGAAGGCCGCCGGCACCACGCCCGCGGGCGAGCCGAGCGGCATCGTGCCCTCGTGCCGGGCAAGGAAGGCGTCGAGCGTCACCTCGCGCCCCCACGGCCCGACGCCGTCGATCACCCAGGTCTCGGCCGTGCCGGCCGGGCGGATCAGCGTGGGCGCGACGCCGCCGAGATTGCACATGTCGACCTGCACGACGTTCGACAGAAGGCCGCCCGCCACGCCCGCATCGACCGCCGTGCCGCCCTGCGCCAACACCTCGGCCATGACCTGCGCCACGATCGGGTGGCCGGCCGACACGACGAAGTCGCGCCCTACCAGCGTGGGACGGAGGGACTCGGGCGGCGGGAACATCGCCGGGGTCGGCGAGCCCGCGTTGCGCATGCCCCCGGTGCGGTCGGCGCCGGGGCGGAGCGCGGTCTCGGCATCCATGCGTGTGGGCTCCCGGTTCATGACAGCAGATACCCTGCATCCACGGGCAATGTGGCTCCGGTGACACCCGAGAAGGCATCGCCGCAGAGCGCGACGCACACCCGGGCGACCTCTTCGGGCGCGAGGATGCGGTCGGCGGCGCCGGTTCGGGCCAGCCCCTGCCACACCTCGGCCTCGGCGCGGCCCTCGGCCCGGGCGATGCCGCGGGCGACCTCGCGCAGCATCGGCGTGTCGACGTTGCCGGGCGCGACGGCGTTGACGCGGATGCGGTGGGGCACGAGTTCGGCCGCGACGCTCTCCACCAGCCCGATCAGGCCGGCCTTTGAGGCGCAGTAGGCCGAGGCGTTGGCCTCGCCCCGTACGCCCGCGGCTGACGACAGGAACACCATCGCGCCGCCGCGCCCCCCTGCGATCATCGTTCCGGCAAAGGCGGCGGCGGCATGGGCGGCGCCGTCGAGGTTGACCGCGAGCACCCGGCGCCACACGGCGAAATCGGTCTCGGCGATGGGCATGGTCGCGACCGTTCCGGCGGCGTAGACGAGCGCATCGGCGTCGACCTGCCGGGCGAAGGCGTCGACCGCACCGGTGTCGGTGACGTCGAGCGGCTGCACCGCGTCGCCCGCGTTCAGATCGGCGCCCGTCACCTCCCACCCCGCCGCCGCGAAGGCGGACAGGCAGGCGCGGCCGATGCCGCCCCCCGCACCGATCACCGCTGCCCGGCCCGCCACTGCCCGGCCCGCCACGCTCACGCCCCCTTCGTCATCTGCCGCAGCTTGTCCGCGATCATCTCGGCCCCCGGCACCACGGCCTTCTCCAGCGACAGCGCCGCCGGGATCGGCACGTCGGGAACCGCGAGCCGCGCCACCTGCCGCAGGCCCGACAGGCCCAGCAGGTCGATCACGCGCAGCGACAGTTCGGCGGAGAGGCCGAAGCTCAGGTAATCCTCGTCGACGACCAGAAGGCGCCCGGTGCGGCCTGCGCTCTCGGCCACCGTATCGGCGTCGAGCGGCACGACCGAGCGCAGGTCGATCACCTCGACCGACAGGCCCTCTCCCGCCAGGTCTTCCGCGGCGGCCAGCGCGTGCTCGACCGTCGCCGACAGCGTGGCGAGCGTCACGTCGGAGCCCCGCCGCACCACGGCCGCCTCGCCGATGGGCACGGTATAGGCGCCGTCCGGCACGTCGGGGTGGTGGCGGAAGTCGCGGCCCTTGCGCAGCAGCAGCGCCTTGTGCTCGATGAACACCACCGGATCGTCGCTGCGCAGCGCGGCGGCCATGAGGCCCTTGTGGTCGTGCGGGTTGCAGGGGGCGACGACCTTCATCCCCGGCAGGTGGGCGAACAGGCCCCAGAGGCATTGCGAATGCTGCGCGGCCGAGCCGATGCAGCCGCCCGCCGTCTTGATGACCATCGGCATCCGCTGCCGGCCTCCCGACATGTAGGGAATCTTGGCCGCCGCGTTGTAGACCTGCTCGAGGCAGACGCCGATGAAATCGACGAACATGATTTCGACGAGCGGGCGCATTCCTGCCTGGGCGAGGCCGACGCCCATGCCGGTGAAGCCCATCTCGGCGATCGGCGTGTCGACCACGCGGCCCTTGCCGAAGCGCTCCTGCAGTCCCTTCGTCGCGCCGAAGACACCGCCGGCGCGGCCGATATCCTCGCCCAGGCAGAGGATCGTCTCGTCGCGCTCCATCTCCAGCGCGATGGCCTCGGCGATGGTCGCGGGCAGCGGCATCGCCAGACGGTCGTTCACGCGTTCCGCCACCGCGCTCATGCCCGCGCCTCCTCGACGAAGCGATAGAGCATGGCGCCTGCGGGGTCGGGCATCGGCATGTCCAGAACGTCCGCGAGCAGCTCCTTCATGGCGGCCTTCTCCGCGACAAGGATGGCGTCGGCCTCGTCGTCGCTCACGCCCGCCGCGGCGAGCCGGTGCCGATAGAGCCTGAGGGGGTCGAAATTGTCGCGCACGCGCTGCCGCTCCTCCTTGCTGCGATAGCCCTCGGGATCGCCCTCGAAATGGCCGCGGAAGCGGTGGCAGATTGCTTCCACGATGACCGGGCCGCGCCCGCCGCGGGCATGATCCATCGCCTGGGCAACGGTGTGGGCCACGGCGTCGACATCCGTGCCGTCCACATGCAGGCCGAGGGCGGAATAGGCCGCGGCCCGTTCCGCGACCGTCTCGGTGGGCGAGACATCCTCGAACTGCACCGAGATCGCCAGCGCGTTGTTCTCCACCAGCACGACAAGGGGCAGCCGCGCGGCGCCCGCCATCACCAGCGCCTCGTGGAAGCCGCCGGTATGCGAGCCGCCGTCGCCGGTGACGCCGACCGCCACGGCCGCCTCCCCGCGCAGGCGGAAGGCATGGGCATAGCCCAGCGCCACGGGGATCGAGGCGCCGACGATGCCGGTGGCTGAGAAATTGGTCGCCGGGTCGAACGGGTGCATGTGGCCGCCCCGCCCGCGGCACAGGCCGGCCTCGCGCTCGCAGATCTCGGCCAGCAGCGCGCGCCGGTCGACGCCCTTGGCCAGCGCGTGGAAGTGGTTGCGGTGCGTCGAGACGACCGCGTCCTCCGGGCGCAGCGCCTCGGCCATGCCGGCGCCGATTGCCTCCTGCCCCAGCCCGACATGCAGCTCGCCGTGGATCGCCTTTCGGCGCAGCGCGTCGAGGCACGCCTCGTCGAAGGCGCGCATCGCGGCCATGCGGCGGAAGCGATCGCGGGCCATTGCGGCATCCGTCATTCGTAGAGCTCCTCCAGTTCGAAGACCGAGCCGCCCGGTGCGCGGCAATAGGCGGACCGACCCTCCGCGAAGGCGACGACCTCGCCCATCAGTTCGGCCCCGGCGGCGCGGGCCGTCTCGAGAGCGACGTCGAGATCGGGCACGCAGAAAGCCACATGGGCGAGCGGGACAGCGTCGGCCGCTGCGCCGGGCCGGCCCGGACAGGCGACGAACTCGAGCGTCTCGGGCCGGTCGGGATGGACGAGTTGCGCGAGCCGGGCCGAGAGCCCCTGCTCTCCGACCATCCGCGCGAAGGCATCGCCCAGATCGGTCGGCGGGAGCGACGCGACGAACCCGAAGGCGTCGCCGTAGAAGGCCACCGTCCGGTCGAGATCGTCGACCACGGCAGAGAAGTGCAGGATCGGCGCGGTCTCGAGCATCGTCTTCGTGCTTGCCCCCGTCAGGTGCCTCTGCGTGACGCATGGCCAGATTGGATACAATGATCCTTGAATGCAAGTAGCCGATTGTCAAGCCGGGTCGGCAATGCCATTCTGTCGTCGCCCATGCGCTTGAATGCGGTCTCGCCGGGCACGACTGCCCGGAAATCGGGCTGTCTGCGAACGAGTGGCAAGACGCCCGCAGCCTGCGCGGCGAGGCGGAAGAACGATCCGGAGGGCAGGATGGACGTGGCGACCGAGAGGCAACGGCCCGATCCGGGGCAGAGCGCCCAGGCGCTGGCCCATCGCTATCTGGTGGACGAGATCCGCTCGGGCCGCCTTGCAGGCGGGACCCATGTCGTGGCCGACAAGGTCGCCCAGACGCTCGGCGTCAGCCGCATGCCCGTGCGGGAGGCGATCCGGCAACTCGCCAGCGAAGGCTTCATGACGATCCGCTCGAACCGCGGTGCGGTCGTCACGTCGCTCGGGCGCGACGAGATCGCCGAACTCTACGAGATGCGCGCCGTGCTGGAGGCCTTCGCGATGCGTCTGGTGGCCGAGCGGATCGACCGTCAGGGGCTGGACGAGGCGGAGATCGCCCTCCAGAGGCTCGACCGGGCGCGTGCGGATGTCGACTGGTTCATCACCGCGCACGACCAGTTTCACGACGTGCTTCTCGACTATTGCCCGCGGCCCCGGCTGGTGGAGGAGATCCGGCGCATCCGCCATGCGACCGAGCCCTATCTGCGCATGACGCTGCGCGTCAGCTCCACCGCGATCCGCAACACCACGCGCGAGCATGCCGAGGTGATCGAGCAGATCCGCTCGCGCGATCCCGACGTGGCCGAAGCCGGCATGCGCGAACATATCCTGCGCATCGACGTCGACGAGTTGAGCGTTCGCGGGAGCGGCAAGGACGACTGAGGCATCGGTTCCGCATCTTTCGGAAGGCCAGGCGGCTCGAGCAGATGCGCAATCGCGGCGCTTCTGCCGACCGACGTCTCGCTGATCTGCCGCCGATCTGCCGATGGCTCGTGACGCCGTCAGGGGCCTCGCCCCATCGAATCATCAAGCGGAATTGAGTTGTGGTGTCGGCCGAGGATGCCTCCCTTGGGATAGCCACAAGAACCCTGGCGGAGCATGACCGAACGTCTGACCATTGCCGATGTCCTTGCACGGCGCCTGCATGACGCCCGGATCCGCCATGCCTTCGGGATGCCGGGAGGCGAGGTTCTCACGCTTGTCGATGCGCTCGATCGGGCTGGCATCGCGTTCACCCTCGTGCGCCACGAAAACGCGGGCGGCTTCATGGCCGAGGGGGTGCACCACGCATCCGGCGCGCCGGCCCTGCTTGTGACCACCGTCGGTCCAGGGGCGCTCAATGCCGTCAACGTGGTCGAGAACGCGCGCGAGGATCGCGTTCCGATGATCGTGGTCACTGGTTGCCTCGATGCAGAGACGGCCGCGCGGTATACCCACCAGCTCGCCGATCAACGCGCCGTGTTCGCCGCGGTGGCAAAGGGGAGCTTCACCATGGTCGCCGGTGCCGCAGAGGTCGTCGCCGACCGCGCCGTCGCGCTGGCCACCTCGGGCCGGCCCGGTCCTGTTCATATCGACCTGCCGATCCAGGTCGCCAATGCCCCGGCAAAAGCCGAGCCCGCCCTGCGCCGCCGCCCCTCGATGCCGGTCGCCCCGGTGGCTGGGGCGTGGCTCGACGATCTGCGGGAGCGGATCGCACGGGCAGAGCGCCCGATGATCGTGGCAGGCGTCGACGCGCTGAACGAGGCGGCGGCACCGCAGCTGCGCGCCGCCGCGGAGACGCTCGGCGCGCCCGTCGTGACCACCTACAAGGCCAAGGGACTCCTGCCCGAGGATCATGACCTGTCGCTGGGCGGCGCGGGCCTGTCGCCGAAGGCCGACACGATCCTCCTGCCGGTGGTGAAGTCCGCCGATGTCGTGCTTCTGGCGGGGTATGACCCGGTCGAGATGCGCGTCGGATGGCAGGATGCGGTCGATCCGGACCGGCAGACCGTCATCGACGTCTCGGCCGAGCCGAACACGCACTACATGCATCAGGGCAGCGTCAACATCGTCGCGGCGATCGGACCGACGCTCGCGGCGCTGACCGAGGGGATCGCACCGCGCCCGCGCTGGGCCGGGCACGAGATCGCGCGGGCGAAGGCCGCACTGGCGGAGGCCTTCGCGCCCGAACCCGATTGGGGGCCCGGCGTGGTGATCGACACCTGCCGCAAGGTGCTGCCCCCTGACACGCGGGCGAGCGTCGACAGCGGGGCGCACCGCATCCTGCTGTCGCAGATGTGGCGCGCCGACTATCCCCGCGCGCTGATCCAGTCGTCGGGCCTGTGCACCATGGGCTGCGCCGTGCCGCTCGCAATCGGCGCCCAGATCGCAGAGCCGGACCGCACGGTCGTCTCCTTTTCGGGCGATGCCGGGTTCCTGATGGTGGCCGGCGAACTGGCGACCGCGGCCGATCTGGGTCTGCGCACCCTGTTCGTCGTCTTCGTCGACCGCTCGCTGGCGTTGATCGAGATGAAGCAGCGCGCCCGGCAACTGCCCAATGCCGGCGTCGACCTCGGCCGGACGGACTTCGCCATGCTCGGCCGCGCGATGGGAGGGGCGGGGCACGACGTGACATCGACCGGGGAACTGGAGGCCGCACTCGAAGCCGCGATGGCCTGCGACACGTTCAGCGTCATCGCGGCCGATATCGGCCGAAGGGCCTATGACGGACGCTTCTGAACCGCACCCTGCCGCCGCCCCCGGAGCGCTGGACGGGCTGATCGTGCTCGATCTCACGCGCATCCTCGCAGGGCCGACGGCAACGCAGATGCCGGGCGATCTGGGCGCGACGGTAGTCAAGATCGAGAACCCGGCGACCGGTGGAGACGACACCCGCAGCTGGCGGCCGCCCCATGCCCCCACCAGGGACGGGCGGCGCGATCTCTCGGCCTACTTCATGGCCGCCAACCGCAACAAGCTGTCCGATGCGGCCGACATCTCGACCGCCGGGGGCGCCGCGCTCGTGCGGCGGATCGCCGACATGGCCGACGTGGTGATCGAAAACTTCAAGCCCGGCGGACTCGAGAGATCCGGCCTCGACCACGCAACCCTGTGCGGCGAGAGATCCAACCTCGTCTACTGCTCGATGTCGGGCTTCGGACAGACCGGCCCGAACCGCGATCTGCCGGGCTACGACCTGATGGCGCAGGGCTATGGCGGGATCATGTCGCTGACGGGCCCGGCCGAGGGAGCCCCGCACAAGGTGGGCGTGGATCGCCGACGTGATGTGCGGGATGTATGCGTGCATCGGCATTCTCGCGGCGTTGCGGCACCGCTACGCGACCGGCGAGGGTCAGCACATCGATCTCGCCCTGGTCGACGCGCAGATGGCCTGGCTGATCAACGGAGGCACGAACTACCTGACCTCGGGGATCGAACCGGTGCGGCGCGGCAACGCGCATCCCGACATCTGCCCCTACGATGACTTCGCCTGCGCCGACGGGCCCGTGATCGTCGCGGTCGGAAACGACGGCCAGTTCCGCCGCTTCGCCGAGGCGCTCGACGCGCCCGACCTGTCCGCCGATCCGCGCTTCGCCACGAACCCCGACAGGCTGGCGCATCGCGATGCGCTGACCGAGCGGATCGCGACGCTGCTCGCGCCCCTTGCGAAGGGCCTCGTCATCGCGCGCCTGAACGCGGCGCGCGTGCCGGCCGGACCCATCCATACCGTGTCCGAGGCCCTCGCCTCTGACCAAGCGGCGGCGCGCGGCGCGGTGATCGAGGCCCCGCACGACGATGTCGAGGGGGGCGCGGTTCGTCTGCTCGGCAATCCGCTGAAATTCTCGCGCACCCCGGTCAGCGTCCGCCGCGCGCCGCCACGCATGGGGCAGGATGGCGATGCCGTGCTGTCACACCTTCGAACCATCCTCGCCGGGCGGTCGCCCGAGACGCGACCCCGACCACACGCGCGGTCACAAGGCCGCGCGCGGGCGGGGGCGCCGATATCAATCGGAAACCGATGCCCATACACTGTTTCGATGAGTTTCCGCCCGCACTCCGGAAGGCACATAGCGTGACCGACGATATCTGCCGTGCCCCCACCGGCCTGGCCACCGCAGAGGCGCAGGGCAACTGGAACCGCATGGCGACGTCCTTCCTGGCCCACGGAGCGGCGGCGCCCGAGCATCTCCGCCGCGTTCTGGAGCGCGAGCCGGAGGCAGCCCTTCCCCTTGCGGCAGAGGGCCTCTTCTGCCTGATGCTCGGCCGGCGCGAGACGGCGGCCGCAGCCGGCGCCTCGGCCAGCGCGGCACGGCGCGCGTTGGACCTGGCGGGCGCCCCGCCCCGCGCCGCGGCCTGGGTCGAGGCGCTGGAGGGCTGGCTAGACGGCTCTCCCGGCGCGGCACTCTTCCACCTGGAGGGTGTGTTGGCAGTGAACCCCGCCGACACGCTGACGGCGAAGGTCGTGCACGCGATCAGGTTCATGATGGGCGACGCCTCCGGGATGCGCCGCTCGATCGAGCGGGCGCTCGCCGGGCACGACGGGGATCACCCGCTCAGGGGCTATGCCCTCGGCTGCCACGCCTTCGCGCTCGAGGAGACGGGCGACTATGCCGCCGCCGAGGCGGCCGGTCGCGCGGGTCTCGACCTTGCCGCCGACGACGCCTGGGGCCTGCACGCGGTGGCGCATGTCCACGACATGACGCACCGGCCCAGGGCCGGCATCGCCCTTCTCGAGCGGAACGACGGGGCATGGAGCCACTGCAACAACTTCCGCTTCCATGTCTGGTGGCACAAGGCGCTGCTGCACCTCGATCTGGGAGACTACGACAGGGCCCTCTCGCTCTACGATACGCGCATCCGGACCGAGAAGACCGACGATTACCGCGATCTCGCAAACGCCGCATCGCTCCTCGTCCGGCTGGAGCTCGACGGAGTCGATGTCGGCCAGCGCTGGGGGGAGCTGGCGGACATCGCGGAAAACCGGGTGGACGACGGCTGTCTCGTCTTCGCCGATCTGCACTACATGCTCGCCCTGACGGGCGACACGCGCCGCGACGCCGCCGGACGTCTCATGGCGCAGGTGGCAGCTTCCGGGGCTGCCACGACCGAGCAGGGGCGCGTGGCGGCCCATCCCGGCCTTGCCGCGGCCGAAGGGCTCGCGGCCTTCGGCGAGGGCTGCCATGCACGCGCCTTCGACCGGCTGTGCGCCGCGCGGGCTCACATGCCGACGATAGGCGGCAGCCATGCGCAGCGCGACGTCTTCGAGCGCATCACGGTCGACGCCGGCATCCGCGCCGGGCGGCTCGAGGCGGCCTCGGCGATCCTCGACTCGCGCACGGCGCTTCGCGGGGGCCATGCCGACACGTTTGCCCGGACACGGCGAAACCGCATTGCCGATGCCCGTCGCGCGACGGATCATGCAGCGGAATAACCGGCCCCCTCCAGAACGAGTGCCTGCCCGATGAGCCTGACCGACACCACGCCCAGCTCGCAGCCGACGAGCAGCGCGGTTTCCGGCAGATCCGCCGCCGCGGCCGCGCTGCGCGATCCGAGGCTCGATTTCTTCCGCGGCATAGCGATGTTCATCATCCTGATCGCACATGTGCCGAGCAACTGGATGACGCAGTGGATCCCGGCGCGGTTCGGCTTCTCCGACGCCACAGAGATCTTCGTGTTCTGCTCGGGCATGGCCTCGGCCATCGCGTTCGGCAAGGTCTTTCGCGACCGCGGGTGGGCCATGGGGACGGCCCGGGTCGCGTACCGGTGCTGGCAGGTCTACTGGGCGCATGTCTGCCTTTTCCTCGCCATCGCCGCGACGATGGTCGCCCTGACCGCCTCCGACCTGCTCCTGCGCGACTACGTCGGCCAGCTGAACCTGCATCCGTTCTTCAACGACCCCGCGACGAACCTCGTGGGGCTGGTCACGCTGACCTACGTGCCGAACTATTTCGACATCCTGCCGATGTATCTGGTCATCCTGATGCTGCTGCCCGCCGTCGTGGCGCTGGCGCGGCTCCATCTCGGGGCGGCCTTCGGCGCGGTGATCGGCGTCTGGGCGCTCGCGCAGAAGGGTCTGCTCGCCCTGCCCGCCGAGCCGTGGTCGGAGCGCGAGTGGTTCTTCAACCCGTTCGGGTGGCAACTCGTCTTCTTCACCGGGTTCGCCCTGATGTCGGGCTGGCTGCCCGCACCGCCCGTCGACCGCAGACTGGTGATCCTTGCCGCCGCGATCGTGCTGGCGATCGTTCCGATGGCGCACGGGCCGACCTACCGAGACGTGGCGCTGCTGTCGGATGCACGTGCGGCTCTGGCCCCCCTGATCGGCAAGTCGGACTTCGGGGTGCTTCGCTACCTCCACTTTCTCGCGCTCGCCTACCTCGCCTGGGTCGCGGTGGGCCCGCGCGGAGACAGGCTCGCGCCGCCTGCCGGCGACGGGCCGCTGGCGCGGACATGGCGCAACGGCCTCGCGGTCATACTGAAGGTCGGCCAGCAATCGCTCGCGGTGTTCATCGCGTCGATGTATCTCGCGCGGCTGCTCGGAGTCGCGCTCGACGTCCTCGGGCGCACGCCGCTGACCTCGGTCCTCGTCAACCTCGCAGGAATGGCCCTGCTGGTGGCCGTGGCCTATGGTGCAGGCTGGTTCAAGTCGGCGCCGTGGCGGTCGCACGGCCGAGCGCCACAGACGTGACCGACCCGGCGATCCCCCCGAGCGCGCCGGGCCGCGCGCCCGAGCCGACGGGCGCCCGCCGAGATGCGGGCGGATCGCGCGGGGCAGGCTCCTTTCCGTTGGCTGGCGCGCCATTCTTTCCGGGGATAGCGTAGCCGATGGAAATCGAGGCGCGTTCGTGGGCCGACCCGTTTCGTCCCATGCCACACGAGGCGCCGCGCGCCTCGTGTGTGACGGACTCCCGCGCGCATCCACGGGGGCGCGCACTGCCGCCCCCGTGGATGTGCGTGGCACGGGATGCCCGGCGTGGCCGCTCGGAGCCTTCGGGCCGGCAAGGTTTCGGGAGCAATGACCTGTCCATCGCTTGAGGGCACGGCGGGCCGCAGCGGTGGAGAGACACACATGCACATCTGGTCGCGCAAACGGATGTGCACCGGCCTCCTCTCGGTCGCCCTGGCCTGGGGCCAGGCGGCGCAGGCGGGCTGTGGAGAGGCGGTCGGGGCCTGCGAGATCGCCGAGGGAAGGTACCACCTCGTGTTGCCGCCGGCCGCGCCCGACACCGGGGCCGGACTCCCCGCGCTGTTGTTCCTTCACGGGTGGGGAGCGAGCGGGCAGGCGACGCTCGGCGTGCGCGACGTGGTGGAAACGGCGCTGGCACGCGGCTATGCCGTGCTCGCGCCCGACGGAATGCCGAGGGTCGGGGGCAACGGCCGTTCCTGGGGCTTCCATCCCGAACGGCCGGGCCCCCGCGACGAAATCGCCTTCCTGACCGCTGTCCGCGACGACGCCGCAGCGAAGCACGGCATCGAAACGCGCCGAACGATCCTTGCCGGCTTCTCCGTCGGTGGTTCCCATGGCAAGCTATCTCGCCTGCGCGGCGCCCGATTCCTTTGCGGCCCGTGCGCCGGTCGCCGGGGCGTTCTGGGTGCCGCTTCCCTCCGGGTGCGCGGGGCCTGTCGACCTGTTCCACACGCATGGCTGGTCAGACGGCGTCGTGCCGCTGGAGGGCCGCCTTCTGCGAGAGGCGTCGGCCGCCGACGGTGTACCCATCCTCGCTCGGGGCAACGTCTGGGATGCAATGCAGATCTGGCGCGCCGCCAATGGTGGCCGCCCGAACGCAAGCGGGCATGCGGCGACGGGCGTCTTCGGGCTTCGCTGGTGGGAAGACTGCGACAGCGGCCGGCGCCTCGTCGTCGCGCTCTTTCCCGGGGGCCATGTGGTGCCGGACGGATGGTCCGGGACGATGCTCGACTGGTTCGAGCGCGAGGGGGTGTCGTCTGCGAGACCGCTCTCTTGATGGGGTGGTGACAATCTATCGTGTCCCGTGCCGGTCGTCGTGCCAGGCATCAGGGGGCGGCGCGCGCAGGCGTGACCGGCGTCGGGCCCCGGCCCCGTCTGCGGCCTCGCCGATCCGCAGCACTGAGGCGCGAGAGTTTCGCACCCGCACGCGGCGCGTGCACATCAGGCTGTGACCGAGGGCGCGCAGGCCCTCCGTCGCGCAGACGAGACGGCGGGCCCGGTCGGCATTCGTGCCCGACAGCCCCGGCCTGCCGCGCTTTTCGTAAAGTCGCAGAAGCTGGGCGCGCCCCGTCTGAGACTGATCCTCGTCGAACCATGCCCGCAGTTCGGTCGTCACCGCCGCAAGCGGATCGGGTCGGCGTCGCCCTCTGGGCGCGGGCGGAGGGCTCCGCGACGTCGGCCTGGGCTCCCCCTCTTTCCAGGCATGGCGCAGCCCCTCGAGGAACTGCTCGACGTCATCCTTCGGGTCGGTGTCGGTCTCGGC